>WRDJ01000034.1 GCA_009783495.1 Clostridiales bacterium
GGATAGCCGATCAGGTCGGCGTCGTTGAATTTCACGCCCGGCCGTTCCGGGCGGTCATCCAGCACCGCTTCCACTTTTTGCGCCAAAAGCTCCTGATATAGGCTTTCCGCCAGCGAGGTCAATTCGGCGTCCCTGTCGTTGACCGGCACGATCACCACCTGATAAGGCGCGACGGCCAAGGGCCAGATGATGCCGTTTTCGTCATGGCTTTGCTCGATCACCGCCGCCATGGAACGACCCACGCCGATGCCGTAGCAGCCCATGACGATATCCTGCTCCTGCCCCTTCTCGTCAATATAACGGGCGCCCAGCGCCTTGCTATACTTGGTGCGCAGTTTGAAGATTTGCCCGACCTCGATGCCCCGCGCGGAACGCAGGGGGGCGCCGCAACGCGGGCAGGGTTCGCCCGCTTCCGCCATGCGTAAATCCTCCACCGCGTCTATGCGGTAATCACGGCCGGGGTTGGCGCCAATATAATGATATGCCTCTTGTCCCCCGCCCATGACATGATTATTCATAAAAGGCACTTCGCGGTCGGCCAGAACGCGCACATCTTTCAGCCCCGCCGCGCCCAGATAGCCGGGGACGAGGCCGGCTTTTCTCATGGCTTCGTCGGAAGCGAAGGCGAGGTCGAGACAGTTTAAGGCGTTTTTCAGCTTGATCTCGTTGATCTGGCGGTGACCGGCCAAAAGCACCAGCACAAGCTGCCCGTCCGCCTGATAGCAGAGGGCTTTGACAATTTTATGCGCGGGCACGTTCAAAAACGCGGAGACCTGCTCGATAGTGGTGCAATCGGGCGTGTGTACCAAAGCAAGTTCTTCTTGCTCGGCGGGGGCACTTTCCCGCGGCGGAACGGAGGCGATCTCCGCGGAGGCGGCATAATCGCAAGCGTCGCAATAAAGGATCTCCTCTTCGCCGGTTTGCGCCAGGGCCATGAACTGATGGCTGCCCTTGCCGCCGATGGCCCCGCTATCCGCCTCCACCACGCGGAAATCAAGCCCCAGACGGCGGAAGATATTCGAATATGCCAAGTGGGCTAAGCGATAGCTTTCATCCAGACCCTCTTCGTCGCGGTCGAAGGAATACATATCTTTCATGATGAACTCACGACCGCGCATCAAGCCGAAGCGCGGGCGGCGCTCGTCGCGGAACTTGCTCTGCATCTGATAGGGACGCAAAGGCAGCTGCTTATATGAGCGCACATCGTTTTTTATGGTCAAGGTGATGACTTCCTCATTGGTGGGGCCGAGGCAGAATTCGCGCCCGTGCCGGTCGTTGACGCGCCAAAGTTCGTCGCCGTAAACCTGCCAGCGCCCGCTCTGCTGCCACATCTCCGCCGGATGGACGATGGGCATGAGCAGTTCCTGCCCGCCGATGGCATCCATTTCCTCGCGGATGATGGCCATGACCTTCTGCATCACGCGCCATGCCAGCGGCATATAGGTATAAATGCCCGCCGCGACCTTATGCAGCATGCCCGCACGCAGCATCAACTGGTGGCTGACGATTTCCGCTTCGGCCGGGGTTTCGCGCAATGTCGGGGCGTATAACTTGCTTGCTCTCAAAATATTTGCCTCCTTGGTTGTTTGCTGTGGAGAGTGAGGGGGGTGTTAGATATGCTTATCAGCTTTTGAAATGGCATATATAACCTGTTGATTTCTCATGCTCACCGTCCTCAAATGCAGGATTAAATCCCCATGCTTTCGCAATTTCAATTACGTGTTCCTCGTTAGGGTAAATATCGTCTTCTTCCCATTTAATTTCGTCACCCTTTTTGGGAAAGGCTTCAAATCCCAATTTTATTTCTTCTGCGGTGAGCATACCCTCATCCCAAAAAACTGTTTCTTCCGTCTCCGGGCAGTAACCGTACGCGTGAACTATCTCTCCTTCAATAAATTTTGCCCACGCGTAATAACTGCCAACCCTATGACTCGCGAAATATTGCATCCCACCAAATAGTTTTGCGTGTTTTTTGATAGTTTCGATGGCGACGTCACCCAAACCGATAACCAAAACATAATCATCGAGTTTCGGTGATAAAAACACCGCGTTCTTGTGATTATATATATATTCAAACCCAAAATTCCAGTTTGATTCACAAATAATATCTAAACCCAGCTTTTCAATTACCGAAACGGGAGACTCATTCTTGATGGCATACCAGGAGGATTTATAACCGAACTGGCAAGGAAAATCAGGCTCAATATTTGGCTTAACAGGACTGCTTTTGCTTGTGGTTTCATTCTTGCCTTTTCGGTTAAACATTTTATTTATCCAACTCATTATATTCCCTCCAAAATTCTATCCCATCCCCCGCCTGACCGCCTCCGCCAGTTTTCCCACCAATTCCTCTTCCCGGTATTTACCTATTATTTCGCCTTTGGCGAATAATAATCCTTCCCCGCGTCCGCCGGCAATGCCAAAATCCGCTTCCCGCGCCTCGCCCGGCCCGTTCACCGCGCAGCCCATCACCGCGATCTTGAGCGGCTTCTTCGGCACGAGGCCTGAGAGGGCGCTTTCCACCTGCGCGATGAGGGCGGCCACGTCTATGCCGCTGCGGCCGCAGGTGGGGCAGGAGATGAGGTCAAACGGCAAGGGGGAGATATGCAGCGCGTTCAGTATCTCTTTCGCTGCCCGCACTTCTTCAATGGGGTCGCCGGTCAAGGAAACGCGCATGGTATCACCAATGCCTTGATAGAACAATATCCCCAAGGCGACGGCGGATCTCAGGCCGCCCCTGCCGGGGGGCCCGGCTTCCGTCAGGCCGATATGCATGGGATAATCACAGAGCTTGGCCAGCATTTGATAGGCGGCCACGGTGCGCGGCACATCGGAGGTCTTGAGCGAAATTTTGATGTCCGAAAAACCCGCTTTTTCCAGAAGTTCGGCTTGTCCCAAAGCGCTTTCCGTCAAGGCTTCGGGCGTTACCCCGCCGTATTTTTGCAAAAGGGCCTTTTCCAGCGAGCCGCCGTTCACGCCGATGCGGATGGGTATCCCCGCGTCCTTGGCGGCGCGCGCCACCTCGCGCACGCGGGCGGACGAACCGATATTGCCAGGGTTGAGGCGCAGGCCGTGCACCCCGCTTTTGATGGCGCCGAGCGCCAGCTTATAATCAAAATGAATATCCGCCACTATGGGCAGGGGGCTTTCGGCCAGCAGGACGGGCAGGCTTTGCACGGTTTGTTCGTCGGGAACAGCCACGCGCGCGATTTGGCAGCCGGCTTGCGCCAAAGCGTTAATCTGACGCAAGGTGGCGGCGGTGTCGGCGGTCACGGTATTGGTCATGGACTGCACAGAGACGGGATGGCCGCCGCCGATTTTCACCGGCCCGATGCTGACCACGCGGCTTTTGCGCCTTGGCGGCGGTTCAAACGGCATATTTTCTCCCTTCCCCTGCTTTGTTTCTAAATAATCCCTTCGGATTGCAGCCATTCAATGAACTCGCGGAAAGCCTGGCGCAGATATTCCGCGTTGTATTCGGTATGGTCGTTCACCGTCAAAAAGAAATCCACCGTCCGTTCATACTCAAGGCTGCCTTGGGCCGCTATGCCGCGCCCGTCATACAGGCCCTGGTCGTTGGTTTGACTCCTGTCAATAAGCGCCACGCCGACCTGCTTTTCCTCGTTATAGAGGTCTAGAACGATGTCAAACCCGGAATACCTGGCTGTTGTATCCTGCCCGCCCTCTAAAGCAAGGCCCAGCGCCGCGGCTTCGGATTGCAGGATTTGGATTATATCCGCTTCGGATAAATAGTCCGACACCATAACGCCCATAGGTCTGGGAGTGCGGAAGCGGAAACGACCAGCATGGCGGCGAGCAGGGCCTTGTTCTTCGCGAGCGGAAGACGGGGCTGAACACCCTCGCCTTTGCGCGGATATTTGGGGCGGCGGTATGAAAGCAGCGGTTCGACTATCATATGCTCACTCCTTATGCCGTATTAAACGGAAGTTCTTCTCATTTTATTATAGCGCGCCGGGCAAAATCACGCAAGATTTTTCGGAAATGAGAGATGAAATAAAATCTATATCCCGTCTGGCAACATACGCGCCAGGGCCGCCTCGAAACGGGCGTCGTTCTCTTTCGTCCGCTTGGCCGGGCCCTTGGTGCGCCCGCCGCCCCGGCGCAGCTTTTGCCCGATATGCCGCTCCATGAGCAGCGCGTCCATGTTTGCGTCGCTGAAAACCAGGCCGTTCTGATTGAGCGCCCGCGCGCCCTTGCCAAGCGCCATGGCGGCCAGGCCGAAATCCTGCGTCACCACAACGTCCTCACGGGTAAGCAGGCCCATCAGCGCATAATCCGCGCTGTCGGCCGCTTTATTCACCGTGATGATTTGACTGTAGTCATCGCCCAGTTCGTGGGAAGTGTCGGCGAGCATGACGACGGGGATTTTCTTTTGCCTCGCCAGCCGCACGATAATCTCTTTGACCGGGCAGGCGTCGGCGTCAACCAGGATTTTCATAGATATTTGCTTCCTTCGCGCATGCTGAGCGGCGCCATTTTTTCCTTGTGCCCGGCCATGAAATCTCGCACCCAGCCGGGGTCGGTCTTGCTGTATTCGCGCAGGCTCCAACCGATTGCCTTGTTGATGAAGAACTCATCGCTACCGAGGTTGTTGAGCAGGATGCGTTCGAGCAGGGCGGCGTCGGTCTTTTCCCGGCGCGCCAGCTGGTGGTCTATGGCGGCGCGGCGCAGCCAGATATTTTCGTCAACACTCCATTGCAGGAGCGTTTCGTTGACCTGCGGATGCCGCAGCGCGATCTCGCCCACTATCATATCCAGCGCGTCCACCGTGTCCCACCAAGATTTCGTGATGATGAGTCGCCGCAGATGCGGGACGTCCTCCGCGCTCAAGCGGGCTTTCAGCTTGACTAAGCAATCCGCCGCCAGATATTGAAATTCACGCTCCGGCAACTCCCAGCACTTGAAGATGAACTCCCAATCAACGGCTTTCTGCGCTTTGAGGAAGCTGCGGCAGAGCCTTCTGCGCTGCGGCGCGGGAATGCCGAGAAAGGGGAATTGATCGCGCATATAGGCGCTCATGCCTGCGGCCTGCGCGGGGTCGGCCGCCGCCCGCATTGTTTCAATGACGTCCATTAAAGTTCGCTCCTTTTTGGGATGATGATACTGTCTTTCTGCGGGCCGCCGGGATAATCCTGCTCCCGCCTGCTTTGCGCGCAAATTTCTCCCCTCTTGCCTCTTGCCTCTGTTTTGCCTGCGCCTGGCCGCGCGCGCAAATTTTCGCCGCCGGGCCGTTGACAACCGGGCGGCCCTGTTATATTATTTAATATGACAAAATATGGTGAACAGAGGCGTTCAGCAAATGGTGCGGCGAGTGGCCGGGCGCATCGGATGATTGGTGTCTTTATTGCGTGTTGGTGCGAAAGGGGCGTGCATGACCATGTTCAAATTTACTTATACGCTGAACGAAGAGGACTATTTTGAGTTCCAAAAATGGCATTATCTTAACAGCCCCGGGGGCAAAAGCCATTTGCTCGGAGGGCGTTTATTAACGCCGCTTTTTTGCGCGTTGATTATCTTTGTCTTTTGGATCGCCAAGGCGGACGCCCTCATGATAATAGCGCAAGCCATTGGTTTGACGATCCTCTCAATTTGGTGGATCATTTTCGGCGCGAAGCCCTGGGGCATAAAAACAGTAAGGGACGGCGTCAAAAAACTGAAAAAGAACGGGAAACTGCCCTATGGCAAGGAAAGCACGCTTGTTTTCGATGATGAAGCCATCATTGAAACCACTTCGGAAAATGAAATAAGAACCGTATATTCGGCAATCGAGCGTGTCGTTGAAACCGAAAGATACTTCTTCGTTTATAAAAATTCCGCACAGGCCATTATCATCCCATTGAGTGTCTTCACCGCTGATTCCGAAAAGAAACACTTCACAGAGTTTATTAAAAGCAATCTGCCGGGAAGCAAAAGATCATCATGGGCGGAGTGCTCGGACACGTTTAAGTTTAACATTACTATAAACGAGGAAGATTACTTTGAGTTCAGTAAATGGCACGGCCTCAACAGCTCCGCGGGCAAAAAAGCTTTACGTTCATTGCGTTTTTTTATGCCGGCCCTTTCCGCGCTGATTATTTTTATTCTTTGGATTGCCAAGGCAAATATCGTTTTTGCGATAGTCAGTATTATTGTTTTGGCAATCCTTTCGGTTTTATGGGTCGTTTACGGGGCAAAATCCCTGTTTGTCAACACAGTAAAAATCAATATTGAGAATGCGAAAAAGGGCGGCAGGCTGCCCTATGGCAAGGAAGCCACGCTTGTTTTCGAGGATGAAGCCATCATAGACAACTCACCGGAAGGTGAAACCAAAACCAGATATTCGGCAATCGAGCGCATCGTTGAAACCGAAAGATACATATACGTTTTTATGAATTCCGTGGAAGGGTATATCATTCCGCTTTACATCTTTCCCTATGATTCCGAAAAGAACCGCTTCAAAGAGTTCATAGAGGGCAAAATGGCGGAGAGCAAGAAATAAACCGCGCTTGCTTATTGGCTCACCCGCCTTCTTGCTTCTTCCCTCTCGCCTCTGCCCGCTGTTTCCCCACCCCCTGGCCCCTCCCCGGGGAGGGGGAAGAAGTTTGGCTGGCGGTCTTGCGCCAACGGCGCAAGACCGCCAGCCGGGAAAAAGCACAATTACTGTTTATATACTCAAATAATACTTACGCTTGGAGGAAAAAATGAAGATCGGTTTTGACAACCAGACCTATATGCAAAAGCAGACCGAGCAGATCTTAAAGAGGGTGGAGCGCTTCAACCATAAACTCTATCTGGAATTCGGCGGCAAGCTCTTCGACGATTATCACGCGGCACGGGTGCTGCCCGGCTTCAACGTCAAGGGAAAGATCCTGCTTTTGCAGGGGCTCGCGGAAAAAACGGAAATCATCATCTGCATCAACGCGGCGGATATCGAAAGGAACAAGATACGCGCCGACCTCGGCATCACCTATGACATGGATTCACTGCGCCTGATAGACAGCATCCGGCGCATGGGCCTTTATATCAGCAGCGTGGTCATTTCGCAGTATAAGAACCAGCCCTCCGCCGATATGTTCAAAAACAAGCTGGAACTGCGCGGCGAAAAGGTTTATATCCACAAGCCGATCGTGGGTTATCCCATGAACACGGATCTGGTGGTGAGCGACAAGGGTTATGGGGCCAACCCCTATATCGAAACAAC
>WRDJ01000035.1 GCA_009783495.1 Clostridiales bacterium
GACCCTAGAACCAAGGTGGTGAAGCTTTCCCAAGCAGTTTATAACAGCACCTCGCTGGCCGCCCTCGGCGTGGCCGCGCATGAATCCGGTCACGCCATGCAGGATAACGAGGAATATCTGCCGCTCAAGATCCGCTCGGCCATCGTGCCCGTGGCCCAGTTCGGCTCGAACGCCTCCTGGATATTTATTATTCTGGGGATTTTCCTGGGTAATATGGGTTTTATCCAGGCAGGCATCCTTGTTTTCACCGCGGTGGTGCTGTTCCAGCTTGTCACCTTGCCGGTGGAATATAACGCCTCTTCCAGGGCCGTCGCCGCCTTGGAGGGCGGCGGCTATCTGACGCGCGAGGAAACGCCGCAAGCACAAAAGGTGCTTTCCGCAGCGGCGCTCACCTATGTGGCGGCCGCTCTGGTGGCTGTTTTGCAGCTGCTGCGGCTAATCTTGATTTTCGGGCGCAGGAATTAAAAGGCATAATTGAAACTTGGTTAATCTTGGCGGTTTATCATAAGTCAGAGTTACAAACACGCAAATGAGGAGGAATTATCACATGCTGCAAGTCAAAAATATCCGCAAACAATATACCACGGGGGATCTAACGCAAATCGCCCTCAACGACGTCACCCTGAATTTAAGGGACAGCGAGTTCGTCGCCGTACTCGGCCCCAGCGGTTCGGGCAAGACCACCCTGCTTAATATCATCGGCGGCCTTGACCGTTATGACAGCGGGGATATGGTCATAAACGGCGTTTCCACAAAAAAATACAAGGACAGGGATTGGGATTCCTATCGCAACCACACCATCGGCTTTGTTTTTCAAAGCTATAACCTGATCCCGCATCAGTCCATACTTTCCAACGTCGAGCTGGCCTTGACCATCTCCGGCATCTCCAAAGGCGAGCGCAGAAAACAGGCTAAGGCAGCGCTGACGCAGGTGGGGCTGGGCGACCAGCTGCATAAACGCCCCAACCAGATGTCGGGCGGCCAGATGCAGCGCGTCGCCATCGCCCGCGCTTTGGTCAACAACCCGGACATCCTTTTGGCAGACGAGCCGACCGGCGCGCTGGACAGCGAAACCAGCGTGCAGGTCATGGATCTGTTAAAAGAGGTCGCCAAAGACCGCCTGGTGATCATGGTCACTCACAACTCGGAGATCGCCGATAATTATGCCAACCGCATCGTCAGATTGCGCGACGGCAAGGTCGTGGGCGATTCAAACCCATATGAGGCTGAGGCCTGCGGCCCCGCGCCCGTCCACAAAAATATGGGAAAAGCGAAAATGTCGTTTTTCACAGCCCTGTCGCTTTCCCTGAACAACCTGATGACGAAAAAGACCCGGACGCTGCTGACTTCCTTCGCGGGAAGCATCGGCATCATCGGCATCGCCCTGATCCTTGCCCTTTCCAGCGGCATGCAAAACTATATCCAGAGAATACAGGAGGATACGCTCTCCACCTATCCGATCCAAATTTCCAGCGAATCAATGGATATCAGCGGAATGATGACCGCTATGATGGGCGCCAAAAAAACAGACCGCAGCGGGCGCGACCCCGACGCGGTTTATTCCGGCAATATTTTGGGCGATATGATAAAATCCTTATCGGCGCAAATGAGCAAAAACGATTTGCAGCAGTTCAAGGCATATTTGGAAAGCGCGGAGGGTGGGAAAATTGTCGAGCTCACGAATGACATACAATACGGCTATGCCCTTGATCTGCAGATTTATAAAGCCGACACGTCAAACGGCGTGATTAAGGTAAACCCCAGCAATCTCCTTTCGCAGTTGATGGGCATGGAGAGCGGCTCGATGTACGGGGGCTTTATGGGCGGCAATTCCATGACCAATACCTGGACGGAAATGCTGGGAAACCGGGATTTGCTGCAAAAGCAATATGATGTGCTGGCCGGCGCCTGGCCGAACGCCTATAACGAGGTCGTGCTCATCGTTGATGAAAACAACGAAATCAGCGACATCGTATTATATTCCCTCGGCATCCTGGATCAGGAAGAATTAATGGCCATGATAGAAAAATTCCGTAAAGGCGAAACGCTTGAATCATCGGAGGTCGCCGAATACTCCTATGACGACTTGCTGAGCCTCACGTTCAAGCTGGTGCTGAACACGGACGTTTATGTAAAGGAGCATGGCTTGTGGGTTGATAAAAGCGGCAGCGAGGTCTTTATGAAATCCGTCGCCGATGAGGCGCTGGAACTGAAAATTGTCGGCATCCTGCGCCCCAAAGAGGAAGTCACGGCGGCTTCCATCAGCGGCGCGGTGGCCTATACCTCGGAATTGACCGAATATGTCATCAATAAAATCCTGGAGAGCCAAATCGTTCAAGAGCAACTGGCCGACCCCGCAACGAATGTGCTGACGGGAATGCCTTTTGATATGAAATCATATACGGATTCCCTCACCATGGACGACGTATACGCCTATATGGCGACGCTTACCGAAACGCAGCAGGCGCAGATGGGGGCGATGCTGCAAGGCATGAGCGAGGAGGCGATCCTCTCCATGTTTGCCGGCATGATGAGAGACAGCGCGGGCGGTGCGGCGGCCTATGAGGATAATCTCACCCTTTTCGGCGTTGTTGACCGCAATAATCCCAGCGCCATCAACATCTATCCCATAGATTTCGCGGCGAAAGAGAAGATCGCCTCTTATATCGAGGATTACAACACAGAGCAAAGAAACGCTGGGCATGAGGAATATGTCATCAGCTACACGGATATGATGGCGGTCATGATGTCGTCCGTTACCTCGATCATCAATATCATAACCTATGTGCTGATCGCCTTTGTGGCCATTTCCCTGGTGGTATCTTCCATTATGATCGCCATCATCACCTATATCTCCGTATTGGAGCGCACAAAGGAAATAGGCGTATTAAGAAGCATCGGGGCTTCAAAAGGCGACGTTTCCAGGGTTTTCAACGCGGAAACCGTTATTGAGGGCTTTGTGGCCGGAGCGCTCGGCATCGGCATAACCCTGCTGTTGACCATACCCATCAACATTATCATCAAAGCTCTTGCCGGAATTTCGGGAATCGCGGCGCTTCCTTTCAGCGGAGCGGTTGTGCTGATTCTCTTAAGCGTTGTCTTGACTGTCATTGCCGGATTGATACCTTCAAGGATCGCGGCAAAAAAAGACCCGGTTGAAGCCTTGCGAACGGAATAAATCAGCCCAAAAAGGAGGGGGCTTGCTGATCGCGGCCGGCGTCAGCAAGCCCCCTCCTTTGCCTGCATTGTAATATGAAACGAGCCTGCAAATGCGCGAATTGAAGGTCAATCCATCCGCCTGGGGCGCGGAACAGTTTTAAACCAAAAGCGGCGAGCAGATGCTTTGATGCTCATGGCTTGCATATGCCGCAGGGGTCAAACCCTTCTTCGATGGCCGCCTCCCATGTGTCGAGTATCACACGGTTTATCTCGTTTGGCAGGCTGGAACAGCTTGGGCGGTGGAACTTGCGGGAGTTTATATTGCCGATATAATATTCTTCATAGAAATCTTTTTCGGTCGGATTGGTTTGTATATTGGCGTTTCTCTCGGTGGTGAAGCTGACGGTTTTCCCATCGCTGGCGCAGGTTATCGTCCCCTGCAAGTCCGTCCGGAAAACGGTCGCGTCAACGTCGCGCAGCCGTGAGAGCAAATTATCATGCGGGTGTCCGTAGGAATTGCCCTTGCCGCAGGTGATGACGGCGTATAGCGGCATGATCTCGCGCAGGAAGGGATAGATCGTCGAGGTATCGCTGCCGTGATGCCCGACCTTCAGCACCGTCGCCGAAATGTCGTAACCCGCCGCGAGGATATCTTCTTCCTCCGGCCGCTCCGCGTCGCCCGTGAAGAGGAAGCTGGTCGCGCCGTAGGTTGTTTTTATCACAAGCGAGGTGTTGTTCGGGTTGCCGGAGGGTTTAAGCGGGCCGACGATCAAAACCTGCGCGCTGCCGAGCATGAAGGTGTCGCCGGGGTTCGGGACGGTGATCGCCACTTCCTGTTCGTCTAGATATTTGACGAAGTTCCTGAAAGCGTTGCTGTTGTATTCCGTCACGGGGCAAAGGGCGACGCCGGCGGTCGCATAGTTGAGAGCGCCCGCCAGGCCGCCCACATGGTCTTCGTGCGCGTGGGTGGCGACTATGTAATCAAGATGGGAAACGCCGTGATTTTCGAGGAAGGCATATATGAGGTCGGAATCGGCGGCGTTTCCGCCGTCTATCAGCATGGTCTCCCCGTCGCATATGACAAGCGCGCTGTCGGCCTGCCCTACGTCAATGAAATAGACGATGAAGCTGGAATCTTCGCCTGTGACCGGGCCTTGGCCGAAGAGAAAGCCGCAGGCCGGGACAAGCAATAATACAGATATTAATATTGCCGCCAAAAAAAGGTTTCGTTTCATTTGGTTAAGTCTTTTTTCCTTCATTGTTCCCGCCTTTCTCCGGCTTTTCGCGCGGCTTGGCTTCTGTGGAAGAACTGTTTTGAAGGGCAGTTCTGATCCCGCTGATAAACAGCGCGGCAAACAGGCGAATGCGCGTATGGCGGTTTCCGTTTTCGCTGCTCGCATTAACCGTTATGCTGCAAGGAACACGCGAGCCGCGGCCCGGGATCCCCAAAAAGCATTTTTCTGCCTTTGGGGGCGGAAGCATAGGCGCACCGTATAACAGAGTGAAAAAGAGAGAGGTCAGGGTGCGACGCAAACGGCGGATTGCCGTTTGCTTTGATATAATAGCACGTCGAGGGTCGCGGCGCAGCAACTGATGCCGTTATGCGGCGCTGCGCCGGAGGCCCCGAAAGATTCTCTCCTGTTTTTTGGGGTGGCTTGCCGGCGGGCTAAAATAAACCAGGGGGCAGACCCATCCCGCCCGTTATCTTCTGCATTTCATCGGCCGATCTTTCGCCGGCTAGACGCTGCGCCTCCTTGACGGCGGCCAGCAGCAGGTCCTCCAGCATTTCCACGTCGTCCGGATCTATCACTTCCGGGTTGATCTGAATGGCCACGATCTCCTGCTTGCAGTTGGCGGTCACCTTGATCATGCCGCCGCCGGACGCGGCCTCCACCAGCATGTCTTTCAGATCGTCCTGCAGGCGCGCCATGTCTGCCTGCATTTTTTGCGCCTGCTTCATCAGCTTTTGCATATTCATTCCATTTTCTTTGCCTCCTTATATTTTCATTTGTATAGCGACTAACATTCAGACCCGAAAAGGCTGCCGTTTTCCGGCGCGCCGGGCGGAACGGTTTCCGCGTCCCCGATCTCCGCGAGCTTGCCCCGCACGTTTAAGGGGATGCCCAGAACCTGCTGCAAAGCCTCTTCCAGCAGGGCTTTGTTGGCCGGACGGTTGACCGCGTTTTCCATATGCACAAGATATTCGGAAGCGAAGTGCAAAACCAGGTCTTTCCCCGTCACCTGCCCCGGCTTGGCGTGGGCCAAAAAGGCGTGCAGCGAGAGGCTTTTCTTCTGCACCAAAGAAGTGATTTTCGGCCAGGCTTCCTTCACGGAATCCAGGCTGAACGCGGCTGTTTCTTCCGTTTGCGTTTGCGTTTGCGTTTTTGCTTCCGTTTTCAGCGGCTCCTGCTTCGCGGCGGGACGTTCCTGAACAGGCGCTTTCTCTGCTTTCGGCGGCTCGCTTTTCGCGCTTGGGCGGAGGGTGAGCTCCGGCATGGGCGCCGCTTCTTCGCGCCAGCCGCAGGCCTGGATGAGGGACAGCTCCAGCGTGACGCCGGGCTGTAAAGAGAAGCGCAGGCGGGAATCGGCCTCGGAAAGAACGCGGATGACGGCCAGCACGCGCCCCGCGCCCTGCTCTGCGGCCCGCGCCAGAAGCAGTTCCCGCAAAGATTCCAGCAAGTCATAGACAAATTGCCGCAAATCCTTGCCGGTGGCCAAGAGCTGCGCAGAAAGGCGCAAAACCTGCGGCAGGTCGCTTTCCGTGAGGGCGCGCGCCATGGCGGCGAGGAATTCCCCGTCCAGCGCGCCCAAAACTTCGGCCACCGTGCGCTCGCCGATCTCTTCCCCGGCAAAGGCGGAGCATTGATCAAGCAGGCTCACAGCGTCGCGCATGGAGCCCCCGGCCTTGCGCGCCATCAAAGCCAGCGCGGCCTCCTCGGCCCGGATGCCCTCGGCGGCGGCAATCTCCCGCAGACGCGCGCGGATCTCCTCTTCGGCGATGGGCTGAAAATCGAAACGCTGGCAACGCGAAAGAACGGTCAGAGGGATCTTATGCGGTTCGGTGGTGGCTAAGATAAAAATGACGGCGGGCGGCGGTTCTTCCAATGTTTTCAGCAAAGCGTTGAAGGCTTCGCCCGTCATCATATGCACTTCGTCAATGATATATATCTTATGTTTTTCCTGCGCCGGGGCATATTTTACGCGCTCGCGCAAATCCCTGATCTCGTCTATGCCCCGGTTGGAGGCGGCGTCAATCTCCATAATGTCCAGGCTTTCCCCGGCGGAGATACGCGCACAGGCCGCACAGACGCCGCAAGGGGAGCCGTGTTCAGGCGATAGGCAGTTGACGGCCTTGGCCAGGATCTTGGCCACCGAGGTTTTCCCCGTGCCCCTGGGCCCGCAAAAAAGATAGGCGTGCACGATTTGGCCGCGCGCCACCGCGTTGGACAAAATGCGCTTGACCGGTTCCTGCCCGGCCAACTGGGCAAAATCCCGTGGACGGAATTTGCGGTATAGCGCCGTGTAGGCCATATCTTTCCTCCCCTCGTCCCTGTATTTACACCCTTAATATTTCTCCCCGCCGTCCGGTTTTCCTGCCCGCTTCGCCTCTAAAGGCCCCTTTTCAAATACACCTTGTCTATTAGCTGCACCCCGTCCTCAAACATGGGGTTATCATAATGTTCAAGGAAATAGTTTTCCACGCGGTGCGAGAACTTAAAGCCGCTCTTTGCGTAAAAACGCAGGATAGCCGGGCTGTCGCCCGTGCCGGCGAGCATCAGCGCGCCTTGTCCTTTATAATGCCCGCACACATAATTGATCAAGCGCCTGCCATAGCCTCTTTTCTGGAATTGCGGATATGTCGCCAAGCTTTGCAGCTCGAAGGTTCCGTTCCCCTCGTCCGTCACCACGCAGATGCTTTTCAAGCCGTCGTCATACAGGGCAAAGAGGTCGCCCCGCTGCAAATATCCGTCAATCATATCCTCTTGCTCGTCGGCCAAAAGCAGCAGGTCGAGAAA
>WRDJ01000036.1 GCA_009783495.1 Clostridiales bacterium
AAAAGACCCCCGCCGCGATCAAAACAAATAAAATCTTCATTTTTCCGCCTCTTGTTTTTCCGCCTCTTTGCCGCGCTTTTCAGGCCGCTTTGTCTGCAATTATAGCATCCCGCAAGGGCAAAAAATGTTGTACCTTGCCGCCGCCGCCAAGAAAAATCCTTTCTTTTTCCCGCACAAAAGACAAAACCCCTGCGTTTTTGCCAAGGAGCCGGCTTCTCTTCCCTCGCGCTCACCTGCGCGTTGTCCGAAACGCTCGTAATTGAGGGGGTCGTGCCGCAATTTTCCCTCTCACACGCGCAAAAAAAGAGCTGTCTTAAAAGACAACTCTCTTGCAGTCCGTTTGAAAACCTATGCGGCGCCCGGATTAACCCATGCCGCCACGCCTTTACAGCGTTTTGAGTATTCCGTAGGTGGAAATGACATAGAGGGTCTGGCCGTCGGTATATTCGAGCTTATACCAATCTATGCCATTGGTGTCTTTTTCGGTTCCCAGATATTTAAAGCGGTCGCCGGGATTGGCCGAGGCCGCCGGCGGGGTATATTCGGTGCCCGGTCCGGGCCTCAGGAACACCGGGCTGCCACCCGGAGTATAGATTTCCACCGTGTTAAATTGTTGGCTGGGCTGATCGCCGGGTTTATCCGTGATGAGCGCGACAAGTTCTTCATATGCGGTCCTCATGGCCGTCAGTTCTTCCATCAAATCGTCAATAGAACTCTGCAGGGCGGCGGTGCGATTCGCTACGATATCATTCACATAACTCCGTGCGACCAAGGGATCTTCCGGGTTACCGGTGGTGTTCAGGGCCGCGTAAACCACGTTGCCGATGGCGAAGCCCACACCCAAAAAGACAAGCGCGGAAACCATGATGAGGATAATCATTACACTTTTAGACATTAGCAAACACTCCTTAATATTAAGTATGGTCCCGCTGCAGTTTTCTTGTTTCGCTCCGGCGCAAAATGCCCAATTTGTTGGCGCCCAAGAAAAACAACACCGTCACTATTATCAGTATAACAACCGCCTGGGGCGTAGTCAATAGCGTCAGCAAAATTGCGGCCAATCCCATCAAGAAAGTTACGACATAAAGCACCGTCACCACCTGCCATGTCGAAAGACCCAAGTCCAGCAAGCGATGGTGCAGGTGCCCGCGGTCGGCCTGCATGACGGGTCGACGCGCGCGGAAACGCCGGGCTATGGCAAAGAAAGTGTCGAATATGGGAAGGCCGAGAATCAAGATTGGGACAAAAATCGAGAGGGCGGCGGCGCTTTTGGCCATGCCCATGATCGAGAGCGCACCCAGCACAAAACCGAGGAAAAGCGCCCCGCAATCACCCATGAAGATTTTGGCGGGAGGGAAGTTATAGCGCAAAAATCCCGCCGAGGCAACCGCCAGGACGACGGCGACGCCGGCGATGGTGAACGAGCCGGTCAAAAAGCCGAGCGCCGCGATGGTGGAAGCGCAGATGGCGCTGACGCCGGAAGCCAGGCCGTCCAACCCGTCAATCAGGTTGACCGCATTGGAGACGCCCACCAGCCAGATCACGGTGAGGGGAATGCCGAAAACCCCCAGGGAAAACGCCTCGCCGGTAAAGGGGTTGGTGAGAAACGAAACATAGACCCCGCTCTGCACCAGCACCAAGGCCGCGACCACCTGAAAAGAAAGCTTGACCACAGGGGAAACATTCTTCGTATCGTCAAGATAGCCCATGAGGACGATAACAGAGCAAGCCAAAAGAAGGGCGAAAACCTGCTCGTCAAGGCCCCAAAGAATGAGCGTCCCGCAGACAAAAGCCAGAAAAATAGCCAAGCCGCCCAGGCGAGGAATTGATTCCTTATGCACTTTCCTTTCATCAGGATGATCTATCGCGCCCACCTTGGAAGCCAGCCTTATCATCAAAGGCGTGGCAAGCAAAACAGTGCCCAGAGCCGCAGCGGCCGCAATGATAATCCGGATAAGGATAGGTGTTGTCATTTTACCGCTCCTCGGGTTCCGTATTTCCTTTGACTTACAAAAGAGCAATTCAGTTCCCATTAGCCAAACTTCTTTATTATTCTCTCATTACGAAGGCGATTTGTCAATCCTTTTGCGGGTTTTTGAAAAATTTTGTCTTATTATGAGAACTGGTGTTTCCAGCTGATTCTGCCCCCTGGCTGGCTGCTCCGGCCCACCGTGCCCCCCTTCTGCCTTTTGAGGGAGCTTCCGCCGCAGGCGGAAGCTCCCTCAAAAGGAAACTCTTTCCCCCGGGAAGGGGGAAGGGTAAACGGTTGTTGTTTTCAGTCACCCAAAGCATCGTGAAGGGCCTTAGAAAACAATTTTTCCGCTGCGCTCATAATGACAAAGCTAAATGAAATTATCACTCTATCCCAAGGGAAGCGACGGACAAGAAGGCGGCTGTCGGGCTTGCGCTCTATTCCCCCGCTTCCTGCTCCGTCTCGCCCAAAAAGTATTCCAGCTTCAAATGCTGCGCCCCGAAGGCACATTCCCGGACCATCTCGGCGTTAGCCCGGCAGATCCGCCGCCACTGCGGCCGCCGCTCTGTGAAATATTGCCTGCTTTCTTCGCTTTTGCTTATGACCTCTGCGATTTTTTCACATAAAAGTTCTTCGGTCAGGGTTTCCAAATCAAGGGCGGGCTGCTGCAAACCGGCGCAGAAGCTGCTGATCTTCGGGTCGGAAACGAGGCCCAAAAAGGGCACGGCGCCTGCGGCGGCCATTACCAGCGCATGGAGCCGGTTGCCCACCACGGCCTCGCAAGCGCCGAGGATTGCCATCATCCGGCTGGGGGTGGTCCCCGGCAGAACGAAGGATTCCCTGTTCATGGCGGCGGCGGCCTGCCGGCAGACGGGCAAATCACTTTCCTCCGAGAAAGGCAAAAAAATGATTTTCCAGCCCTCCCCGGCAAAACGGTCGGCCGCGGCGGCCACGCCGGGGATATTGAGCTTGGGCGAAGGACGCAGGCAGAAAGCCATTTTTCTTCCCACGGGCAGGGGAGGGGGCGGTTCGTCGCAGGGCCAGGCCAAAACCGGATCGGCTGTGACGATGAGCTTTTCCGCCGGCACGCCCAAAGAGAGCAGCAGTTGCGCCGAATCCTCATCGCGCAAGGTGATGCAGTGACAGCGCCGCAAAACGAAGCCCGCGCACCTGCGCCCGCGCTTTTTGTTGAGGGGGCCGACGCCCTGCGCATAAACAAAAACCCGGCGCCTCAACATTCGGGCCAGCAGCATCAGGGCCAGGTAATAATAGAGGCTTTTTGAGCTGGTGGCGTCCTGCAGCTGGCTGCCGCCGCCGGAAACAAAAATATCGCACTTGCGGATGGCGCGAAAAACGTCCCAAAAACGCCAGCGGTCAGCCGCCCGGACGTCATAGGCGGCGGCCGTTTCCGCCGGATTATTGGAAAGCGCCGTGATCTTCACCCCGGGTATGGCCGCCCGCAGCTGCTCTATGATGGCGGCCAAAAGAGCCTCGTCCCCGGTGTTGCCGAAGCCGTAATAGCCGGAAAGGAGCACTTTTTTCATGTTTCTTCCCCGTTTCCTGTTATTGACGGCGTAAGAAACCGCCTGCGCCACAGCTTCGTCAGGAAGAGCGCGGCGGCCAGCAAGAGCAGGCCGATGACGATGCCCGCCCAGAGGCCGTTCACGGTGCGCAGAAGGGAAATGAGAACGGGGGTATGGATATGCGCGAAAGTGTTGACCAACGAAACCTGGCCGATGACGGCAAAAATAAGAAACGGCAGGAAAATATCCCGGTAGCCGTATGAATATATGAGCAACAGGAAGGGGTAACCGAAGAGGAATTCCTTGTTGCGCGGGCGAACATAAAGGATTTTGTCTAATATGTCGCGCATATGCAGCTCCGCCTGCAAAACCGCATTATTCTCGTTGCCCGTGCGCAACAGGTAATAAAACATCACCGCGATAACCAGCGAGCCCAAAAGCAGGGCTTTGATATCCGGCTTATAATCCAACGCGCCTTTTAACTTTAACAAAGGCGTTTTGTTTTTGTCGGCGAAGAAGAAGAAAAATGTCGCCACCAAAAGCGGCGGGATGAGATGCGCCGCCTTGACGCCCGTAAACTGATCAATTTTGACCATGAAAAAGCTGTCGGCCAGCAGCCCCGCCAGGAAAACCGCGCCGATGAGCGAGACGGCGACGGTCAAAAACAGGCGCAACAAGGCCGGGCCCAGCCGCAGGGGTTCCCGCGGCATGAAATGAATGAGAGAAAGCGTGGGAAAAATTAGCGCCGCGGCTAAGGCGAAAACCTTTTGCATGAGACTGACCCGCCCGGCGAGCAGCAGCGCCGCAGCGATGAAAAAAACGGCTATGGCCAAAGGCCAAGCCCAGCGGCCAAGGGAGAAGCGCGCGGCCAAAAGCCAACCCCCGGCGCAAACCCCCAGCGCAACGAGCAGGAGCAAAATTTCCGAGGGGTGCAGCGGGGCATATTCGATGAGCGGCCCGACCGCCGTTCCCTTTTCCTCGATCGCCTGCCTGACCTCCGCCAGGAAATCCGCGCAATCCGTCAGCTGCCGTTGCATGGGCAGACGCACAAAAGCCAAGGTCACGCCGCGCTCAGCTGTCGCCAACTGAAACCGCTGCGGCGCATGACCGGCGACAACAGGGTTAAGCATCTCCGCTTCCGTTATGGTGAAGGCGATTATCGCCAAACGGCCGATGCCCGCAGCCAGGCTTTGCAAGCCATCCTGGTGAAAAAACTCGAACATGATCACCGGCACGCCGAGGGCATTGATTTCCTCCTGCCAGATCTCTTTGACACGCTGCCATTCCCCGGGCGCGAGACGCACGCCCGGCACCTCGGCGCCGTTGAAGCCGACGCCGATCAACGGATATTTTTCCAGGTGCGCCAGTACGGCCTGAATGGAATCGCGGTTCGGTTGCGCGAAGTCGCGCAGCTGCACGGCGATGCGCAAGCCCCTGGAGGCGACAAGCTCCAGAGCCATGTCGTCAAAGCCCAGCCCCAAAAACTCAAAATCGCACTCTTGCAAAGAAGTGGCGATGATGTGCCGGCCGTCCGGCGTGCTAAGGGTTTCATAGGAAGCGCCGGGCTCCTTGAAAAGCAAATTGTTCAAAACCCCCAGCATATCGTCCCGGCGGGAAAAAACCAAATAAGAGAACTGCGGGTTGACCTGCGCGGCTGTCAGGCCGCTGGCGTTTTCCGTTCCCAGAAGGATTTCCACAAGCAGCTGCTGCCCGTCGAAAAGCAGGGCGCGGCCCTGTTTTTGCAGGTCGGCGATCGTCGGCTCTTTAAAAAGGATGCCCGTTATATAGGGCGAAAACTCGTCAAGAAGCTGCTCCGTGCTCACCTTTTCTCTTTTGGCCAGTTCCGTCACCTGGGCCCAATCCAAAACGATCTCGCTTTGCCGGGATGACTGCTCCAAGGCCATGCGCTGCCCCACAAGGAAGAGCGAGGCAACGAGGGCGAGGGCGATCAGCCCGTAGGAGATCTGATATAGCAGGTTTTTTTTCACGTAAAAAAGACGCCTCCTGAAAGTTCTCCGCATTATTTATTTCTCCCCCATGAAATTTTATCCTCTTTTTGCACGAAATTATGTGCCGGCCTGTTTGCTTTCCGCGCACTGCGGCTTGCGCGAACTGTTGCGCCGCAGCGACGCAAAAGAAAAACCCCCCGAAGGGGGTTCTTCCTTTGCGTTGTTAAAACCGCGGATCAGCTCATTTGGGCTAGTCAAGGACGGCGCCTTTTTGCAGGATGATCCATTCGTAGTATTGGCCTTCTCCTTCGCCGACAAGGGGCCCGAGGCGGAAATAGTCATCGGCCACGAAGAGATCGAAGGTGTGGAACATGTTTTGGACGATCCATCCCTTGTATGCGCCGGTGAACGCATCGCCGGTAAAGAGGTAAACCGTGGTGTTTTCCGTCAAGGCTTCCGTGTACTCGAAGAAACTCCAGACAAGACCTGTTTTGCTGTCTTGCCAGAAAACCAGGCGGCCTGTGAGGTTCTTCTCGTCCGAGGTATACCAGACTTTTTTGTTGAGGAAGTCCGGATCAACTATGCCGGAGGGACGGAAGAAGTAACCTTCGGTGGCTTGGACTCTGATCCTGCCTTGGTCAATCGAGAATGAGAAGAAGTCGCCGGGCAGGAGGGCTTCCCCTTTTGCGATGTTGCTTGCCGCAAACTCATCGGGAACGAAAAGGCCCTGGTTTTTATACTTGGCATAGTCGCCTTTGCTGCTGGTGTTCCAGAGAAGCTTGACTCTGTCGGGGTTCCACATGGTGTTTTCGATTACCCCGAGATAGTTGCCGTCGCCGGGAAGCGGGTCGGGCAGGCAGACGCAGGGATATTCGCCGCAAACGTCGCAGCAGCGGCAGGGATAATAGCCGCAGTTATCGCAGGGACAGATGCAGGGATCCTTGTGGCAAACGTCGCAGCAGGTGCAGGGATAATGGTTGCAGCCAATGCAGGGATATTCGCCGCAGATCGGACAAATCTTGTCGCAGATGCAGGGATATTGGCCGCAGTCTTCGCAGGGGCATTCGCAAGGATCATGGTGGCAAACGTCGCAGCAGGTGCAGGGATAATTGTTGCAGCCAATGCAGGGATATTCGCCGCAGATCGGACAAATCTTGTCGCAGGCGCAGGGATACAGGCCGCAGTCTTCACAGCAGCGGCAGGGAAGGAAGCCGCAGCTGTCGCAGCCGTCGCCCGCCGGCAGATATGTCAAGTCGGAGAGAACCAGCAACGTGGCAAAGTGGCCGTCGGCGGAAAGGTCGCTGATCATCTGGATGCGGCCGGTGCTCGTGCTCCACAATTGGGCGGCTTTCTGCGTGGGAGTGAATTTGTCCCAGAACTCTTCGTTTGTCAGCGCCTTCGCGGAATCGCGGTCAAGGACGTTGTTGACGAACTTGATGTCGAAGATCGGGATGTCCCCGCCGTCTTTGGTGGTCAGGATGATGGCCAAGGTGAGATCCTGGAAGGCTTCCTTCGGCTGGCTGAGCAAGGTGGCCGCGCCGCCGTAGGTGCTGCCGGCGACCAAAGGCGTTTCGTTGTTGGTCGGGTCAATGTAGAACTTCATGGCTTGGAGAGTGGCAAGGTTCGGATATAC
>WRDJ01000037.1 GCA_009783495.1 Clostridiales bacterium
AAGAATGTTATTATGGAAAAGGGTTTCAGGATTATACCGATTATTGCAAATATTATTATGATGAAGAAACGGTCAAAGAATTTGCAGCCCATCCGAAATTCGAGATAGTTCAGGATTCCGACCTTGAAAATATCCTAAGTTATTTTGAGAATTTCGCGGAATGGGTGCGGCAAACGGATTATTATGGCAAATACGATTTCGACCCTCTGTCACAAGTGAAAACGGGGGATTACTTCTATATTTTCGCGAAAGACGGGCAGGACAAATTCGCCTATTATGATGTCTATTATGTTGACATGACAACGGATACCCTGTATTTCATTCATTCAAACACCTGAGCTTACCACTCCCTCGCCCCGCGCCCCATCACAACAGAAAGCCCCGTCCTCAAGACGGGGCTTTCTCTTCTGCACAGAAACAGAAAAATCAACGCAAATATTCGATAATCCCGGCGGCGATGCCGGCGGCGGCTTTCTTCTGATAATCCGCGGTGGCCAGCAGCTTTTCCTCGTCCGGGTTGGAAAGGAAGGCGATCTCGGCGATCACGCCGGGGCAGGGCAGGTTGCGCACAATGGCATATGACCCGGTGAAAAGGCCCAGGTTCTTCGTGCCCAGATGCGCCACCAGGCCCTGCTGGATGCAGGCGGCCAGACGGGCGTCTTCCTTGGCGTTGGGGCTCACCTGATTGACATACATGGCGGTACCCTTGATGCTGCGGTTGACATTGGCGTTGGCGTGGATCGAGACCAGGAGATCCGCCTTATAGGTCGTGGCCATTTGTGCGCGCTGCGAAAGAGTGAGGCCGGTGCTTGCGCCGCGGGTGACGATCACCGTGGCGCCTTGGGCGCGCAGCAGTTCGGCCGTATAGTTGGCGACGTTCAGCACCACGGCTCTTTCCAGCAGGCCACTTGCGCCCACCGCGCCGGGGTTTATCGCGCCGTTTGCCAGAATTTCCCCGTGGCCGGGGTCGAGGATGATGGTGCGTCCTGCGAGGGGAAGAGGGGCAGGCGCGGAGATTTTTGTCTCATAATCCGTCAGGATAGTCACGGAATTGGTCTCGCCGTCCCAGCCCACCGTGGCGCCCAGGGCTTCCGCCAGGGCGCGCAGGCCCACATAAACGCGGCTGTTGTAAAAGACCGAAGGCACGCTGGCCAGCATTTTCTGCCCGTTGAGGAGCATCTCGTCGCTGCCGATTTTCACCGTCAGGGAAAAGCCCGGCTTGCTTAAAACCACCAGCTGCTCCTCTCCGAAATATTCGCACTTGAAGCCCAGCGCCTCTGAGAGGTCTCTGACGGAGGCATAATTATAACCGGGCAGGTGCAGGAACGGCGGCGTATCGTTATAAAAGGCCGCTCCGTTGATATGTATGGCGGGGGCATCCTGTGCTAAGGCCGGGGGGCCGGTCGCGCAGAGCGCGGCGAGGGCCATAAGCAGGATCAGAACCATCCGTAAGAACAGGGGAACGGGCGCGGCCCGCTTGGCTTTTGACAACAAAATCAACACCTCCTTCTTTTTTCGGGCCCGCGTTCACAGGCAAGGATCCGGTGCGTAAAAACGGCGTTTTTTCATGGGTCATTGACGGGCAGGCGCGGCCGGGCTATTGACTGCCCTTTCGCCCCTGTTTCTTATCGGGCAAACGGCAATCCGACGTTTGCTGCACACTCTGGCTGCTGTTCTCTGCCTTCTGTTTTTCACCCCCCAACCCCCTTCCCGGGGAAACGGCGCTGCGACGGAATTGTGAACACGGGTTCCAATATCCCATTAGACCCAAAAACGGAAAACTTTGTTGCTTATAATGCCTGGTAAATAATGGGTTGGCGGGGCTTGTTAAAAAATGGGGCGATGGGGCCCGGCCCGGCCTTTTTCTTGCCTCCGCCTGCTGTTTTTGCTGCACCCTATAACCCCTTCCCTTATCATTGCGACCACGGGCGCAGCGAAGAAGCTATGGCAAAATTTTCGGGCAAAACGGCGTGCAATCGGGACGGATCCGCTATATAATTTAAGAAACAATGCCGGATGTTGGCGAAAAAACCCTATGCCGTAAATGTTTCACGTTTTTATGTTTTTTTTGTTGTCATTTCCGGGACGGATATGTTACAATACCATAATAAGCGCGAACTATCTTAAAAGGCGAGGATATAATGGACTTGTTGGAGCAAAACAAAGACGATGCGGCGAACCCGGCGGGAAAAACACCTGAAGGGCCCCCCTGCCAGGAGGACAGCGCCGAGTTGAACGCCATCATAGACCATCTTCCTATGGCTCTTTATTGGAAAGACGCCGGGCTCACTTATCGCGGCGGCAATGCGGAGTTTTTGCGCATGACCGGCCTGACGCGCCGGGAATTATACGGCAAGACGGACGCGGATCTGCACGCGGAAAAAATTGCCCGGCGCTTTCGGCAGGAGGACGGCGAGTTTTTAAGCGGCGAACGCAAGGAGGGATGGTTCTCCGACAAATATATCCCCATGAAGGACGGCGCAGACATATGGGCGCGCACCTATAAGATCCCGGTTTTTGACGGGGAAGCGCGCATAAAGTATATCATGGGGCTGGTGCAGGACGTCACCGAGATCAAGCAGGACGAGATCGCGCTGGAAGAACGCGAGAGCATCCTGCGCACGATCTTGAACGCCACCAGCGAACGCATCGTTTTCGTAGATCAGCCGGGCAAAATTCTGGTGGCCAACGCTGCCTTTATGCGCGATTTCGCGCCGCAGCGGC
Organism: Clostridiales bacterium; assembly: GCA_009783495.1. Classification (GTDB taxonomy): domain Bacteria; phylum Bacillota; class Dehalobacteriia; order UBA4068; family UBA4068; genus WRDJ01. Next base: position 2,725 of record WRDJ01000037.1, read on the forward strand.
AAGAGGCGGCCGGCCTGCTCATTGACGACCTGCTCGCCTCGCCTTTTTTCCAGAAAATTTTGGGGGGCATGTATAATGCGCTAGCCAGCGGCAAGCCGCGGCATTTCGATTTGACGCCGGAAGAATCGCGCACGGACAAATATTTCGACGTCTCGATTTACCCCGTGAACAGCGGCAAAGAGATCATCGGCGCGGCCATTTTCGCCAATGACATCACCCAACGCAAGCAGGACGAGCAGGCCCTTTTGCAGCGCAGCGAGGAATTGCGCGCCGCCATGCTGGAGGCGGAAAAAGCCAGCAAGTCGAAGGGCGATTTCCTTTCCCGCATGAGCCATGAAATCAGGACGCCCATCGGCGCCATCATCGGCATGACCAAGATCGCCTTCGCCTCGGACGACCCGCAAAAAGTGCGCGATTGCCTGAACAAAATTGACAGCTCTTCCCGGCATTTGCTGGGCATCATCAACGACGTGCTGGATATGTCGAAGATCGAGGCTGGAAAGCTCGTCCTTTCCGACGCGGTTTTCAGCCTCGACGACCTGATCACCGACATAAAAAACGTCTCAAGCGTGCGCTCGGAAGAAAAGCGGCAGGATTTTCGGATCGTCGTGGATAATACCTTGCCGGAATGTTTTTTTGCCGACGAGCTGCGGTTGCGCCAGGTCGTCACCAACCTGCTTTCCAATGCCGTCAAATTCACGCCGGAAGAGGGCACGGTGCGGCTGGAGTTGAAAAACCTGGGGCTTAAGGACGGGGCCGTTTTGCTGGAGGTCACGGTGAGCGACAGCGGCATCGGCATTTCCCCGGAACAGCAGGCCGCGCTTTTCCAGCCCTTCGAGCAGGCAGACGGCGGCATTGCGCGCAAATACGGCGGCACGGGGCTGGGGCTCGTCATCTGCAAGAAGATCGTGGAGATGATGGGCGGGCGCATCCGTGTGGAAAGCGAGCTTGGCGCGGGCAGCCGCTTCATCTTCAACGTAAGGCTCAAGGTGCATGACAAAGGCGAAAAGGCCGGCGGTCCGGCGCTCCAAATCGGGGATATGCGCGCCCTGATCGTGGACGACAACTTTGAGACCAGGGAATATCTGAAGCATATTTTGGAAAAGATCGGCGTGCGCTGCGACGCCGCGGCGAACGGAAACCAAGCTCTGCGCCTGGCCGCCGAAGCCAAGGAGAGTAAGGATGTCTTTAACGTATTCTTCGTGGAGCGGGCCCTGCCCGGCGGCATCAACGGCGTCGAACTGACCGCACGCATAAAAAAACTGCTGTGCGGCAAGGCGGCCGTCATCATGACCTCCGTTTCTGAATGGGAGGAGTTCCGGGAAGAGGCCGTGCAAGCCGGGGCCTGCGGGTTTATCCCCAAGCCGCTTTTCCCTTCAGCCGTTTTCGACGTCTTGCAGGAAATTTCCGGGGCCGCGGCCGGAGCCGGCGTCAGGGAGGGCGAAAAGAGCGTTCCCGACCTCACGGGCTGCAAAATCCTGATCGCGGAGGACGTCGAAATCAACCGCGAGATCGCCCAGGCTTTGCTGGCCGTGACGGGCGCACAGCTTGACTTCGCGGAAAACGGTCGGCAAGCCGTAGATAAATTCCGGGCCGGGCGGGGAGAATATGACCTGATCCTGATGGACATCCATATGCCGGAGATGGACGGATATGAGGCGACCAAGCTCATCCGCGCCGGAGACGGCGAGGAAGCGCGCCTCATACCCATTATGGCCATGACGGCCGATGCTTTCAAAGAGGATATCGAAAAGTGCAAAGAGGTCGGGATGAACGACCACATCACCAAGCCGATAGACGAAAACGAACTATATAAAAAAATTGTGTCCTGCCGTGCCGCCGGCCGCCTGGGCAGTCAGGCGCGAAACGGCGCAAAAGACGAACAGAAGGAGTGATGAAATGGACGGGTTATATCTGAACGAGGGAGACGCCGTAAAAAGACTGGGCGGCAACAAAAGGCTTTATCTCAAGCTGCTGAAATCATTTTTGGGGGACAAATCCTTCCAGAACCTGCAGCAATACGCGGCGGCGGGCGACCGGGAAAACGCCAAGATGGCGGCGCATACCTTAAAGGGGCTGGCGGCCAATTTGTCGCTGGTCGTTTTAAGCGAAGAGGCCGCCAGGATTGACCATATGCTGAAAGAGGCCATGATCGTTCCGCAAGATCTGCTCGCGCTGGAGGACGCCATGAGGAATACGGTGGGCGTGATTGAAGAGATGATCGCTTTGTCGGTGGTATAAGCGCCGCATAGCCGTGCCGCGTCATCGGCCCAGCCGCTCGCGAACAAACCCGGCGCGCTCGCATAAAACCCCGTCGTTTGTCATTCAAGGCGCAGCGAAGAAGCTAAAAAGAGAAAAAAACAAACGCACAAAGAAATTTTTGCGCGGTTTTTATTTCGCTTGTATAAAACAAGCGTCTTTGATACAATAATATAATCAGTTTCACGGTCAAAAAGCTTGCCGTGCTAGACGGGGCGCTAGCGGTGCCTTGTAGCCTCCAACCCGCTATAGGGGGGTTGATGTCTTTTTAAAGGGTATGTCTTGTGAAGCCTGCCCCAGGTAAGCGGCGATGAGAATTGGGTCCTGTGCAACGAGCGGCCGTAAACCCCGTCAGGTCCGGAAGGAAGCAGCGGTAAGCGGAAAGGTCTCGGGTGCCGCAGGGCGGCCTGGTTTGAGTTGGCTGCCTGGGTTACGTTCGGAAGGCATCATTCGATACTAAGGCGCACGGCAAAAATTTATTTTAGAAGCTGCTCTCCCTCACGAGAACAGCTTCTTTTTTTTGGGGGATAGCGGGTTCCTGTTTGCATTTTTGCCCGTTTTGTTATATTATAAAAAACAAGGGAGTTAAAGGGGGGTTGTTTATGTCTGCGTTAAATCAACTCAAATATGGGCGTTCTTATATCACCTTGCCGGAGAAGCTTGCCGCGAGGGCCAAATTTATTCTGCCCAACCCGGCCCCGCCCGTGATCGCGGATGCGCAAGCCGCCATCCGCGCCGCCCTGCGCGAGCCCATCGGCAGCGCGCCGCTTGCCGAACGGGTTTTGCCGGGGCAACCGGTGGCCGTGATCGTCAGCGACATCAGCCGCCCTTCGCCCAGCCATCTCATGCTGCCACCCCTCCTGCTGGAGCTTGAGCGAGCCGGGGTGCGGGATGAGGAGGTCACGATCATTTTCGCTTTGGGCGCGCACCGCCGCATGACGGAAGAAGAAATGTCCTTCTGCCTGGGGGAAGAGGTTTTCTGCCGTTATCGCGTCGTGCAGCCGCAGAATTATATCTATCTGGGCGAGACGCAAAGGGGCACCCCTGTGCGCTTGGCCGAGGAAGTTGTGCAAGCCGGGCTGGTCATCCTTACCAGCAACCTGGAATTTCATTATTTCGCCGGTTACAGCGGCGGATATAAGAGCGTTTTCCCCGGGGTGGCCGAGCCTTCCTGCATTGCCCATAACCACAAGCTGATGATGGACCCGGCCAGCGTGCCGGGGGCGGCGGATTCCAACCCCGCGCGCCTGGATATGGAGGAAGCGGGGCGTTTCCTGCCCAACTGCTTCATGCTGACGGTTTTGCTCAACCCGGAAAAGCAGATTCTCAACGTGGCGGCGGGGGACCCGGTGGCGGCGCACCGCAGCGGCGCCGCGCTGATAGACAAATATTATAAAATCCCGGTGCCGGAAGCCGCCGACGTGGTAATCGCCGGCTGCGGCGGCCATCCCAAGGACATCAACCTTTATCAGGCGCAAAAAGCCCTGGAAAACGCCGCCAGGGTGGTCAAGCCCGGCGGCAAGATCATTTTGCTGGCCGCGGCGGAAGAGGGATTCGGCGACGAGGCCTTCGAGGAGTTGATCTTAAACGCGCCAAGCCCGCAGGCCGTCATCGAGGAACTGCGGCGGGAATTCCGCATGGGGGCGCACAAAGCCGCGCTTTATGCCAAGGTGATGCTGGAAAACAAGGTCTATCTCGTTTCGCAAATGCCGCGGGAGACGCTCGCACAAGCCTTCTTCATCCCCGCCGGCGAGGACGAAATCGCTGCCTTGGTCGAAGAGGGCGAAAGCATCTATATCATGCCGTTCGGGCATCAGACCGTACCGGGAATCGGGGCGGTTTAAGAGAGGGGAGATCGGCTTGAATGTCGTCATAATCAGCGAAAACAAAAAAGATTTAATGAAAGCCATGGTCCACAACATGGCTCCCTCCCTGCAAGACCGTCTTACCCTTAATCTACCGCGCATAGAAGCCATGGCGGAAGGCCTTCGCCAAGTAGCAAATCTCCCCGACCCGCTTGGGCAGGTTCTGACTTCAACCACCCGCCCCAACGGACTTAAAATCGAGAAAATCAGCGTACC
>WRDJ01000038.1 GCA_009783495.1 Clostridiales bacterium
GGCCTGGCCATGATAGGCGTGGTCAAGGGCTATCGCGTGCAGATCGTGATGAGCTCGGCGGTCTCGGTGGAGCGGCAAAAGATGATAAAGGCCTTCGGCGGCGAAATAATTCTCACCGCGCCGGAATTGGGCACGGACGGCGCGATCATCAAAACCGAGGAGCTGCTCTCCGCCGCGCCGGAGAAATATTTCAACCCTAATCAGTTTTCCAACGAATATAACAAAATCGCCCACTATAAAACCACCGCCGAGGAAATCTGGGAGCAAACGCAGGGCCGCGTGACGCATTTCGTTTCGGCCTTGGGCACTTCCGGCACCTTGATGGGGGTGGGTATGATGCTCAAAGAGCGCAACCCGGCGGTGAAGATCATCGAGGCGCAGCCGGTGAAGGGGCATTATATCCAAGGGCTGAAAAGCTTGGCCGAAGCCATTGTGCCGGAGATATACGACATAAACGAGATCGACGAGAGCATCCTCATCGACACCGAAGAGGCCTATGAGATGGCGCGGCGCATCGTGCGCGAAGAGGGCATCTTTGCCGGGATGTCCAGCGGCGCGGCCATGCTGGCCGCCCTGCGCAAGATCGAAAAGCTGGAAAGCGGCGTGATGGTGGTCATTCTGCCCGACCGGGGCGAAAAATATCTCAGCACCGATCTGTTTCGGGTGTGAGGGCGTTGAGTGCAACTAAAAAACGCAGATAATTGATAATCGGAGGAGACGGCATATGGGAGCATGGTCTGCGAGCATAACGGGAAATGATACCGCTGCGGATTTGCGCGGCGAATATCAAGTGGCGTTTTTCTATTACAACGATGTTGAAACGGCTTTGCGGAAAATAGACGATTATGTGCGGAAAGAAGGATTTGACGAATCCGACGAAAACGAATGGTGTGATTATTATTACTCCCTCGCCAATTTCATGTGGAGCAAAGGGATTTTGACGGACGCCGTAAGAAACGAAGCCTTGCGTTTGATCGACAGCGGTTTCGGCCTGGAAATTTGGCAAGAATCGGGCGCGAAAGCGCTTAATGAACGTAAAAAGGCGTTGGAGGCGTTTCGTAAAAAGATCACATGCCCGCAGCCCGCAAAAAAGAAAATCACAGTCAATCGGTATATGATCCCTATTTTTAATACCGGGGACATTATAGCGTTCCAACTGCAAACCTTGGATAAGCAATATGCAAACGATAACATAAAGATCAGCGAAGAAGACTTCAAGGCGCTGAACGGCAAATATATCGCCGTTAGGAAAATAAGAGACATGGTCAGTTGGAAATCCAGCATTGAACCAGCCGTCCGTGATATATGGCCTGAATTTCAACTATATGACAACATTTTTGACGAGGTTCCCGCGCTGGAAGATGTGATAAAATCAGGTTTCGCAAAGATGAGAAACCGTTCGGACGGCTTGTTTTATTGCGAAGGGAGCATGTTCTATTTTAAGAGAAGAAAATATGTTGTGCTTGGCAATTATTTGGAGGGAATTGAGGGGTTAAAGGGCGCGAACTTTGGCGATGGGATTAATTTTACTATAAATCATTGGAAATGCAACGCAGACTCAGACCTTATTGACGCAATTTCTTCGCGGGAGACAATATTATGATCCAAAACAGGCGGTTCGCCCTCGCTTTCCGGTTGGGCGCCCTCATCTTCATCCTGGCCGGGGGCCTGACGGAAACGGGCGTTTTCAGCGGCAATTTCAAATGGGGCTACCTCATGTATTATACCATGCAGAGCAATTTGCTGGCCGCCGTTTTGTTCGCCCTGCTCGCGGCGCGTACGGCCAAAGCTTTGCGTGAAGAAGGGCAGTTCGGAAGCGCGGGCTGGTATTCCCGCTTTGAGATGGTCTGCGTTGTCGGCTTATTCCTGACCTTCATCGTCTATTGGGCTTTGCTGGCGCCGGAGTTTAATGCTACATACACCTCATGGTCGCCCTGGAGGTTCGGGAATATATCCGTACACGCCGTTGCGCCGCTGCTCTGCCTGCTGGATTACATATTTTTCTCCGAAGCGGGGCGCTTGAAATATCGCGACATATACTATGCCTGCATCTTCCCCTTGTTCTATGGCGTCTTCGTCACCGTCGCCGGATTCGCGGGCTATGTTTATGAATATAGAATCGGATTCAGCAACCCGTGGCTGAGTTCGCCCGACTTGTTCGTCCCGGTGCGCTTTCCCTATCCTTTCCTTGATTTCGACCGAATTGGGTGGGCGGTTTTCGCCTATGTCGGCGTGATTTTGGCCTTTCTGCTCCTTTTGGGCCACGGCATATATTTCATTGACCGGAAAGTGCGCAAGCCGTGCGAGTGAGAAAGTTTGATAACTTTTTATGAAAAGGAGACGGCTAAATATGAAAAGGGTGATTTGTGCTTTACTCACTTTCTCAATGCTGGTGTTTCTGGCTTCCTGCGCTTCCGATAAGACCGCCAATACAATCCAGCCCATGAAGCTTACGGCGGGGCAGCAGGAAATCATAGGCCTGCTTTCCGTGCCCAATACGCAGGAACTGATGATATTTGAATTCAATTCGGCAGAGGCATACAGCGAGACCGAATTTTGGCTTGAAGTGTATCGGGACGGAGAGATGATTGGCGGCGGCATAGGTCTGCATACATATCTGGATAGCGCAGAAAAATTGCGGGGCCGCCTGGCCGTCATCATCAGCCGGAATGAAGCGAATTATCAATGGACGCTTTCGCTGACCAAAGACGGCGGGAGTTCAAGCGTTACCGCAACGAGTGAAATAATCGAGGAGCCTGCGCTGGCCCGCGTTTACGGCCCGATGAGCAACCCGGAAAAGATTGGGGACGGAAAAGAGATCATCCTATACGCCTCTTTGTTTTCCACGGAGAGTTCCTTGCCCGTATACAGTTATCAAACCTTGCAGGAACACCCGGAGCTGCTCGAAGAATATGCTTATGCTTATCTAATTAAGTGCAGGTTCACGAAATAAAAGTATTCCATAAAGATTATTAAAGGAGGCAAGAGAAGCGAGCAGAGCAAATAGCGACCGAGCCGACTGCGACGAGGCTATGCGATGCTTATGTTGCCGACTATGGGAGGGAAAAGATTTGCGTATCGCCTTAGACATCATGGGCGGCGACCTGGCCCCGAAAGAAATCATCGCGGGCGGGAAGGCCATCGCCGCAAAAGAACCTTCATGGGAAATCCTCATGGTGGGCCTGCCTGCAGCCAAGCCGCTTTTGGGCGAGCTTCCCGCCAATATCAGCTTCGTGCCCTGCGGCAGCGTCATGGGCATGGACGAGCCGGTGGAGGCGCTTTTGCACAAAAAGGATTCCTCCATTTGGCTGGCGACCAAGCTGGTGAAAGACGGGGAAGCGCAGGCCGTGGTCTCGGCCGGTTCCACCGGGGCGCAGATGTCTGCCGCCATTTTGCTTTTGGGGCGCGTCAAGGGCATCGCCCGCCCGGCCATAACGGTGGTGCTGCCGACCCTGCAGGGCGGAAAGGTGATGCTCGACATGGGGGCCAACCCCGACGTCAAGCCGGAAATGCTGCTGCAATTCGCGCAGATGGGTGTAATATACGCCAACATCGTGAGAGGGGTCGAATCCCCGCGCGTGGTGCTGCTTTCCAACGGGGCTGAGGAATGCAAGGGCAACGAGGTCACCGTGGCCGCGCATAAGCTGCTGGCCGCTTCCGAGCTGAACTTCGCAGGCAACATCGAAGGGCGCGGCATTCCCAAGGGCGACTATGACGTGCTGGTCTGCGACGGGTTTGCCGGCAACATCGTTTTAAAAACCATGGAAGGCCTCAATTCGGCCCTCTTTTCCTTGCTGAAAGAGGAATTTTCCAGAAACTTGTTGCGCAAAACCGGCGCCGCCTTGGTATGGAGGGGCCTGAAAAATATTAAACTAAGGCTGGATTACGCGGAGCATGGCGGCGCGCCGCTTCTGGGCGTGAACGGCGTAAGCATCATCTGTCACGGCAGTTCGCCGGCCCGCGCCATAGAAAACGCCGTCAAGGTGGCCGCTTCCTGCGTGAAGGGAGATTTTGTCGGCAAAACGGCGCGATTTTTCAATAAAACATAAGAACATAAGGAGGGCCGCAACAACAGAAGGCAGAGGCAAGAGTGAAGAGTACAGAAGTCAAGAAGAGAAGGAGGGTTTTTTGTGGATTATCTGCAAAGGGTGCGAGCCATTGTGGCCGAGCATTTGGGCGTCGGCATGAATGAGCTCAACGTCAACACGACCAGGGAGGATTTAAGTCTCGATTCTTTGGATTTTGTGGGGCTGGCCGTTCTTTTGGAGGATGAGTTTAATATCGAAATCGAGGACGAGGAACTCGACAGCCTGATAACCTTAGGGGATCTGGCCGAATTGATGGCACAAAGGAGCGACCCGGAATTGATATGAGAGAAGATCAGGATAAAAAGATTGGCGAGCTGGCGGCCAAGCTGGGTTTGCCGGAAGCGGCGCTGCCCTGGCTCGCGCAGGCGCTCACCCATCCCACTTTTTATGAAGGGGGGAAAAGCGCGGAGCAGCAGGATAATCAGCGGCTGGAATTTTTGGGCGACGCGGTGCTGGACCTCCTGGTGGGCGAATATTTATTCGCGCGTTATCCCCAGGCCAAGGAAGGCGAACTGACCAAGATGCGGGCGGCTGTCGTTTGCGAGCCTGCGCTGGCCCGCTGCGGCAAAAAATTCGATCTTGGGGAATTCCTGCTGCTGGGACGCGGCGGCGAAGCGGGGGGAGACCGCTCCCGCGCCTCCGTGCTGGCAGACGCTTTCGAGGCGGTTTTAGGGGCGGTCTATGTTTCCTGCGGCCATCAGGCGGCGCGCCGTTTCGTGCTGGAACAAATGAAGGATGAACTGGACAACCTCTCAAAAGAAGATTATGAAGACCCGAAAAGCCTGCTGCAGGAATTCGTACAGACCGGGCGCGGCGAAGGGGTCTATTACAAATTGCTTTCCTGCGACGGGCCGAGCCACGCGCCCGTATTCACCATGGGGGTTTTCTGCGGCGAGACGGTTCTGGGCGAGGGCAAGGGCGGCAGCAAAAAAGAAAGCGAGCAAATGGCGGCCAGGGCCGCTCTCTCCGACAAGGAACGGCTGCGCTCCCTCTTGCCGGAGCAGGCCAGATGAACGGACCGAAAAGGCGTGTCCTGCCCTTTTTCATCCCGCAGGAGGGCTGCCCCAACCAATGTATATATTGCGACCAAAAGGCCGCCTCCGGTTTTGCGGCCTCTCCTTCGTCGCGGGATGTCGCGACGGCCCTCGCGGCCTATGACGGGCCTGTTCCTGTGCAGGCCGCTTTTTACGGCGGGAGTTTCACCGCCCTGTCCTTGGCGCGGCAAAACGCCTATCTGGAGGCGGCGGCCGGAGCCCTGCGGGAGGGCAAAGTTTCATCTTTGCGCCTTTCCGCCCGCCCCGACGGCATAGAAGCGGAGACTGTGGCGCGTTTGCGCGAACGCGGGGTGGCCACCGTGGAGCTTGGCTTGCAATCCATGAATGACGGGGTTTTACGGGCTTGCCGCCGCAGTTGCGATAGTGCCGCCGCCCGCGCCGCGCTGGCCTTGCTGAAAGAACAGGGCATGGAGACGGTGGCGCATCTGATGACCGGGTTGCCGCTATCCGGCGCGCGGGAAAGCCTGCGCGACGCCTTCGAGCTGGCCAAGTTAGCGCCGCAAGCGGTGCGCCTTTCCCCCACGCTTGTGCTCAAGGGCACGCCGCTGGAAAGGCTTTGGCTGGCCGGGGAATATCAGCCGCAAGGCCTGCAAGAGGCGGTGGGCTTGTGCCGCGATATGGCCGCTGTTTTTCTTGCGCACAATATCCCGGTGATACGCATGGGCTTGAACGAAACCAATGGCCTGCGCGGCGCGGTGGCTGCCGGGCCTTATCACCCCGCGTTCGGGCATCTGGTTTATGGCGCTTTGGCCAGAGAGCAGATGAGGATGCTTTTGCGGCTTTGGCAGGGGGAGCCCTGCCTTTTGCTGCCGCCCGCTTATTTCGCGGCGGTGGCGGGAGATTTGGCCGCCAACAAAAAATGGCTGCGCGAGCTTTACGGAGAAAAAATCACTTTGCGTGCGGACAAGAGCCTGCCGGAGAGAGCTTTGGCTTTGGCCGAAGGCCCCGGCGTGGCGCGCTGGAAAATTTTGACCTGGGAAGGCTTTTTGCGGTTATACACAGAATCTTTATTGCAGGGGGGTGGTGATATGTGAATCCCTCCGCCCTGTTTTTATTGAAATGCCGGTTAAATATTGCGGTTTCTACAGTAAGGGCGATTATTGACCGCCCGCGGGCGCCCGCTGTGCGCCCCTGCGGAGGCGGATATCAAAGACAGTTAGGTAAATAGCCCTGAAAGGGAGGGAGTGCGTATTACATGAAAACTGCCTGCGAAATATTTAAACGAAGTGCCATCTTAGTAGCTTTCCAAGACAGATGTGTGATTGAGCAGTCTGTGTGTGCCGGTATAAGCTATACATTAGAGCAGCGAGAGAAGCAACGGTTAAGATTATACTCTTGGATTGAAAGAGAAGGTCTTGCATCGCACCTAACTGCTCTGGAACGTTCAATCTTTGAAACCAAGATGGAAAAAAGACAGAGGAATGAGATACTGAAGCATCATGTTCACCATGAGGCAGTAGAGCCTCTTTTGTGGGCAGTAGGTCTTGTTCCCAAACTTTCGAGTTACAATGGATTTGTTAAGAATGAGTTTCATGAAGCAATAAAACTTGACGGAAAGACCTCGATGGAAAGTGTCGCGCAATCGTGCAAACTAAAAAGCCCTGAAGAGCTGTCATTGAGATACGAAATTGCGATGCTGTGGTATTGGAGAGCAATCGAAAAGAAAGTTCGCAATCTCGAAAAGAGGTCGATCCGTGAAATAATCCCTGAGATATTCGGGGAGGACTACAAAAAAATTGTGGACATAGCACTGAAAGAATGTAAGGGTAAAGATGATTTCGTTGTGTTTGGCAAGAATTTCAACGAGTTGACAAAACAAGAGATGGGGCTCGTTAGGGTAATTGCTGAATGGCGGTATCACGCTTTTGCTTGGATGCTTGGCGATGAAGCATGGGATGAGGTCGAACTGAACACATA
>WRDJ01000039.1 GCA_009783495.1 Clostridiales bacterium
CTATTCCAAGGAGCGATGACACAGCATGGCGGAAAATCGGCCAAAAGATGACCGTTGAACGGTAGTGTTAACACGCCCTAGTTTCTTCCCCGCACTCGTACCCGCTTTCAAGATAGGCTTCCTCAGTCTGCTGTTGCGCCTCCTGAAGCAAACGGATAGCGTCGCTGATTTTGTTGAACAAACGGAAATACATGGCTTCATAATCCGGCACTTTTATCCCTCCTTAAAATTTAATTTAAAATCCCGCCTTGGTCTATATATCGTCCGCATGAAATTTCGGACAATGCTAATCTTAGACCATATAAAGGCTAAGGAGGGTTTTTATGTCCATCACAACTGCGGTAAGGGAGCGTCTGACAACGCTGTGCAAAAAGCGCGGCTTGACCATTCACGCACTGGCGCATATTTCCGGGGTCCATCCGTCAACGGTGAAGGGCATCGTCAACGGAGCGAACCAAGCTCCCGGCATCGTCACTTTGAAAAAGCTCTGCGACGGCCTGGATATTTCCATTTGTGAATTTTTTGACGCCGAAGTCTTTCGCAATCTGGAGCGGGAAATCGAGTGAATAAACTTAGCCCAACCACATAATAAAGCAAGTCTTGATAAATGTCAAGGATAAACCGTTAATAGAATAAAAAAAGATATGCTACCCTTTTCCTGACAATATTGCGTTAGGAGTGGTAGAATGAACATCACAGAAGCGGTGGCAGACAGAATTTTAGAGCTTTGCGGTAAAAGAAATATAACAGTCAATATGTTAAGCACCCTGTCGGCGGTCAGCCAATCAACCGTAAGCGATATTATAAACGGCAGGAGCCGAAATCCCGGCATAGTTACATTGAAAAAGCTCTGCGACGGCCTGGATATTTCCATTTGCGAATTTTTCAACACCGGAGTTTTCCGCAGCCTGGAACAGGAAATCGAATAAAGCTACAAAAAAGCTCCCGAATGGGAGCTTTTCGCGGGACTATGTTTTCTTATATGATCAACCCTATGCTGACGGCCAAGCCCTTTTCCACCTTGCTCATGGTGCCTTTGTCTAACTCGGCCACCTTGTGCTGCAAGCGGGCCTTGTCAATGGTGCGTACCTGTTCGGCCAGCACCACTGAATCCCGCTCCAGCCCGCTTTCCTGCCGGGAAAGCTCAATGTGGGTCGGCAGGCGCGCCTTGTTGATCTGCGAGGTGATGGCCAACACGATGGTGGTGGGGCTATATTGGTTGCCCACGTCGTTCTGCACAATCAAAACCGGGCGGATGCCCCCCTGTTCCGAGCCCTGCACTGGGCTGAGCTGCGCGAAATATATGTCTCCTCTTTTCAACACATCAATCCCTCCGCAATAAAACGCTGAGCATTAATAGGTTCTATTGCAAAGTTTGCCCAAAAAAAGGGAGATATTATTCTCCCTTTTCCTCTTTTTTCAAATTTTCAGTAATAAATTTTTCGGCAAGTATTTTTTCTGCCTCTTCTTCCAGGGCAAAGAACTCACCGGCGATCTCCAGATTAAGAGCCGCCATTTCGGCATAACCTTGCGCGGCTTCTTCCTTGCTCCAAACACGGTCTTGGCTCATAATATCCACCTCCAACCCCTCGCGTGGGCGTTTTAGGGCCGTGAATACAAGCTCTCCGCCGGCCGCTTTTCTCTTTGACCCTATGATACGACAAAATCCGCTTTTGCTCAAGACAAAGATTTTGTCAAACGCGGCTTATTTTGTCAAGAAGAACGAAGAAAAAGCAGCTTATAAAAAAATTCCGCGTTTCCATCCAGAAAGCTCCATGAGGGAGACGTTTCCGCTCACCTCTAACCCCTCTAAAATTATCCCTTTACCGAATAAACATTGCGTATGCGGGCGATCAATGATCACCCCTATATTATTAGCCGCAAAATTTAATCGGCATTTCAATAACTTTCTCCCAGGGGGCAGGGGACGGGGTAAAACAGGGGCCAGAAGTCAGGGGGAAGAGGGCAGAAAGCGGCCGGGCCGCAGACGCGACCCGGGGCCCTCGCAAAGCCAAGGCTTTGCGGCAGGACGCGATGCCGGTTTTAGTGACAGTCGGCGAGCGTTTTCAGCGCGGCCGGAATGTTTTCTATGATATCCCTGGCAATCAGGCCGCGCTCTGTCTTTTGCGCCGCCGCCAGGTCTCCGGCTTTGCCGTGCAGGTAAACAGCCACGGCGGCCGCCGCCTGCTCGGGCAGTCTTTGCGCCAGAAAGGCGCCGGTCAAGCCGCTTAAAACGTCGCCGCTGCCGGCCGTGGCCATGCCTGGATTGCCGCTGCCGTTGATGAAAACGCGTCCTTCCGGGGAGGCGATCACGGTGGCGGCGCCCTTCAGCACCAGCACCACGTTCCACTCTTTGGCGAAGGAAAGGGCGGCGGCTACGCGGTCTTTGCGGATCTGCGCCACGGTGAGACCGGCAAGGTGCGCCAGCTCTCCTTCATGCGGCGTGAAAATCAGCGGCGTCTTGAGCGCGGAAATGGCTTCCCGGCAATCTGTCAGGGCAAAGAGCGCGTCGGCGTCCACCACGGCGGGGCATTTGAGGCGGGGCAAAAGCTCGCGCACCAGCCGCACGGTTTCTTCCCCGCGCGAGAGCCCCGGCCCGATGATCAGGGCATCCGCCGCAAATGCCTTGATTTTTTCCAGCGCCCGGAGGGAAAGCCCGCCCTCTTCGGTTTGCGGCAGGGGCAGCAGCATGGTTTCATTGGCGGAAGCGGCGAAAGCGGGGCAAAGGCCCTCCGGCAGGCCCGCGGTGAGCAGGCCCAGCCCGCCGCGCAAAGCGGCGCGGGCGGCGAGGGTGGCCGCCCCCGGCATATTGCGCGAACCGGCAAGCAAAAGTGCGTGGCCGAAATTGCCCTTATGGCTTTCTTTGGCGCGCGCCGGCAGCCAGAGGCGGCAAATCTCGTCGTCCGTCAATTCGAACTTGGAGGAAACATATTCAAGCACCCCCTGGGGCAGGGAAATATCCGCCACCACCAGCTTCCCGGTATAAGGCGCGGCGGCGGGCATGGCGAGGCCCAACTTGCAGAAGCCGAAGGTCACGGTCAGCGCGGCTTCCACGGCGGCAGGCAGGGGCCGGCCGGTGCGCGCGCAGAGGCCGGAGGGAATATCCACCGCCACCACCTTTTTACGCCCTGCGTTGATGGCTTTGATCACGGAAAGAGCGAGGGCGTTAAGAGAGCCGGAAAGCCCGGCGCCGATAATGGCGTCTATCACGACGTCGGCGCTGTAGATGGCCAGACGCAGCAGGTTGATTTGCTGGGCGTCCCTGATGACCTGCGGGGTGAGCCCCAAATTGCAGATAATGCGGTAATTGGTCAGGGCGTCGTCCTTCAGACCCTCTTCCTCGGCCAGCAGAAAAACGCGCACCTCCGCGCCTCGGTTGAAGAGGTGGCGGGCAATGGCAAAGCCGTCGCCGCCGTTATTGCCGCCGCCGCAAAAGACCACCGCGCGCGCACCCTTGAGTTCTCCCAGCAAAAGGCGCGTCTGCTCAACAACGCCCAAAGCCGCGTTTTCCATCAGCACGATGCCGGGTATGCCGAAATGCTTGCTTGCGGCCTCATCTGCCGCGCGCATTTCTTCCCCTGTCAAAAGTCTCATCTCGAACCCTCCTTTTTATTTCTCCGAACTTTGAGCCAAAGCATAGGCCAGCGCCATATCCCGGCTGTGCGAAAGGCTTACGCGCACGTCGGCGGCCCCAACCTCGGCGGCCAAGGCGGCCAAAGCGCCGTGCAAAGTCACCTGCGGGCTCCCTCCCGGGGCATTGGTGATCTCCACATCATGCCAGCTGAAAGTCTGTCCCTGGCGGGCGAATACCTTATAAACCGCTTCTTTCGCGGCGAAACGCACCGCCAAGGAAGGATAGGGGTCGGCCTTCTTCAGGCAATAATCCAGCTCCGCCCCGGTGAAAAGCCGCCGCAAAATCCGCGGGTTACGCAGGGCCGTTTGCTTGAAACGGGAAATTTCGATGATGTCGGTTCCGATGCCGTAGATCATATCTGTTCCTCCTTTTTGCGCGGTTATTCGCTGCCGGCCTCCTGTTGGTGCCGCGCCACCGTTCGCGTTCGCATTACCGCGCCAAGCGTAAAAGCTATATACGGCAAAAAGATTAGTGATATCATCGCCGCTGTTTCAAGCGCGCCGGGTGCGTCTATGTCAAGCAAATTGATAACGGCAGGAAAAATCGGCCCTAAAGAAATGAAGGATATACCAAATAACAATTCAGTCGGAATAAATTCTGGCAAAACAGCCAGTATCAGGAAAAATATTATTGACAATGACGAGAGCAATGTCAGTTTGACGCTGACGGGGGTGTCTTCCAAAAACCTGTAAACAACAAACTTCCCGGCAAAAAAACAAGCAACCAGCATGCCTAACGTAGCCAGAACAATTGCGGCAGTAAAAAATTTACTGCGATACAAAGGACTTAAAACAAAACTCCAAAGCGGTTGATCAAGAATCAAGCAAGTTAGGCAAATAAACACATAAGCGCCAAGGAAGATACCATTGTTTTTCAGGATAATCCGAGACATAGTCCGAACGCACCTCCAATTATTTGCTATCTGAAGATATTATTGGCATAGAATACAACAAACCAGCTCAATAAGAAGAAGGTTTCGCCCCATTCCGCAGCCGCGCCGTAACATTCGCCGTTTAAGCCGCCGAGGCGCTTTTCCCAGACCTTGGCCGGGGCAAACACGGCGAAGAAGGCGGGGAGAGCGGCCAGGCAGATAAGCGGCTCGCTGAAAGAGACAAGTGCAAGGGCCAGCCCGGCGCTTACGCAGGCGAAGATGAAATGGCCTTTTTTGAAGTTATTATGCAGGGAAGCCCCCAGGCCGTTCGTTCGGGCGGCGGGGAAAAACCAAATGCAGAAGGCCATCATAAAGCGGGAAAAAAGCAAAGCGGCTGGCAGTACGCGCCAAAAAGACCAGGTGCTCAGCAAGGTATAATAGGCGGCGAATTTCAGGATCAGCAGCAAAACGGCGGAGAGCACGCCCATGGCGCCGATGTGCTTGCTCTTCATAATGACGAAAGCCTCGCGCCGCTCACGGTTCCCGGAGAGTCCGTCGGCCAGCTTCATCAGGCCATTCAGATGCTGCGCGCCGGTGACCGCGAGCATGAAGGCGACCCCGCAGGCGGCGGCCAGAGATTTTCCCGTGTCGTTGAGCAGCCACAAGAGGGCGGCGGCAGAAAGCCCCAGCAAAAGCCCGAGAATGGGCAGCAACCTGGCGGAACGCCCCAGCATTCTGTCGTCGGCCTCGCGCGGCACGCGCACCGGGACGCGGGTCATGAAGGATAGCAACAGGGCGAATTCCTTGAGCATAGGCGCCTCCGGGGTGAGAGTGAGGGAGGGGGTTGATTTTCTTTATATTATACACCATTGTCCGGCCGATGGAAAGACTTTCCCGGCGGCGGATTTCAGATGATTAAAAAATCTCCACGCGGAATATAATATCCAGCAAGCAGAAATTTCCAAGCGGGAGGCGCGTCCATGAAAGAGCAGGAGCAGTTTTTGCAGGAAAAGATCAAGGCCTTGCAGGATAATATCGCCAGCCTGCGCATGAGCAGGCGGGTTTTGATGACCCTGATGGAGCAGGCGCGCCATGAGCGCGAGGATGAAAACAAGCGCCTGAAAAAAGAAAAGCAGCGCCTGCAAAAAGAAAACAGCCATTATGCCAAGGCCCTGTGGGAGAAAAACCAAACCATTTGCGCGCTGGAAAAAAGGCTGCAAGAAAATCCGGCGGGAGAACTGTGAAGGTTCGCCGCCGGATTTTCTTTTTTGACGCTTATCCTTCCGGCGAGGGGAGATTATCGCGCAGGACGCGCAGAAAATTCCCCCCCATGATCTTATCCACCGCGTCATCGCCATAACCGAGGCGGGAAAGGGCAAAGGCCAGCTTGGGCCAGTCTTCCACGCCCGCCATGCCTAAAGGCAGGTCTGTGCCGTCAAAATCCGAACCGACGCCGACATGTTCAAGCCCGGCCTTCTTCACGCCATGGTCAAGGTGGCGGATGATGTCCTCAAAAGCGGCGCGCTCCGCCAGAAAGGACCGGGCAAAGGTGATGCCGGCCACTCCGCCCCGCTCGCCCAGGGCCTTGAGCTGCCCGTCGCTTAAATTGCGGCGGTGCGGGCGCAAAGCGGCGCAAGCCGTGTGGGAGACGATGGGCGGCTTTTTGGATTCGCGCAGCAGCGACCAAAAGCTCTGCTCAGAGAGGTGCGCGCCGTCCGTGATCATGCCCAGTCGGTTCATTTCCCCGATGATTTCACGGCCGAAAGGGGTGAGATCGCCTTCCTCAAAAGCGCCGCCGCCCAAGGCGTTGGCATAGTTCCAGGTCAGGCCAAGGGAACGCAGGCCCAGCCGGAAAAGCAGGTGCAGCGTTTCCGCGCGTTCGCACAGAAGCTCGCCGCCCTCCGCCGCTATCAGGGCTTTGAGCGGGCCGGGCGCGGAGAGTTGTTCGCGCCACAAAAGCGGCTCGACCAAATCGCGGTTTTCCCGCATATCGGCCAGAAATCGCTCCAGAACCGCCAGGGCGCGGGGCAGGACTTCCCCCGGGAACTCGCGGGGGTCAATGAAAATGGCAAAAAACTGCGCGTCCACTTTTCCGCGCAGGCGTGAATAATCCAGGTGGGCCTGCGGGAGCTGCCTTAACGTGGGCAGGTCGAGCAGCTTGACCGCGGTATCGCAATGGGCGTCAATGCGCATATTGCCTCCTCGAAGCAGAAATGAGAGGTCAGAGGTCGGAGGATAGAGGAGAGAAAGGAGAAGCGTAGACGCGGCGCTGGGAGGCGCTGTCAATTTTCGCGATGATAGATTCTATCGGGGAAGGACGATCAGCTTGATTGCC
>WRDJ01000040.1 GCA_009783495.1 Clostridiales bacterium
CGCTCATCTCCGCCGCGATCAGTCCGGCAGCGGCGCGCGGGTCGGCGTGCGCGGTGATGGGGCGGCCCACCACCAGATAGGAAGCCCCTTGCGCGATGGCTTCCCCGGGCGTCATGACGCGCTCCTGGTCGTTGGCGGCGGCCCAGCGCGGCCGCACTCCCGGGGTGACGATGAGGAAATCTTTGCCGCAAGCCTCCCTGATGGCGGCAAGCTCAAGGGGGGAGGCCACCACGCCGTCCAGCCCGGCCTTTTGCGCCAGCTTGGCCCAATCAACCACCTGCTCTGCGATCGTGCGCGGAATGCCGATCTCTTCGTTAAAGACTTGCTGGCTGATGCTGGTCAGAACCGTGACGCCCACCACCAGCGGCCTCCCGACCCCTGCTTGCAGCGCCGCCTCGCGGCTGGCCTCCGCCGCGGCCCGCATCATTTTATATCCCCCGGAAGCGTGGACGGTGAACATAAAGGCCCCTTTTTGGCTTATCACCTTGGCGGCTTCCGCCACCGTATTGGGGATGTCGTGAAATTTAAGGTCAACGAAAACGCGCCCGCCCAGGGCCTGCACGTCACGCACGATCTGCGGGCCTTCGCTGTCGAAAAGCTGCATCCCGATCTTGAAAGCCCCCACATGCCCGCTTAATGCCTCGACCAGGCGCAGGGCCTGCGCGCGCCCGGCCACGTCAAGGGCGACTATCAGCTTGTCCTTCATAAGCATTCCTCCGCTTGTCTGTTTTTTTGCATAAAAAAACCCCACTTTGCCGTGCGAATCGGTGTTTTGAACCTGCACTCGGCAGGTGGGTATCCTCTCGGCAGCTTTCCATGTCCCCGCCTTTAAGGGGCCTATAGGCCGCGACCGAAGGTGGATTCCCTGAAGATTAGTGTTGGATTAAAACGAACCGACCCGATCACCTGCATCGCAGGGTATGTATTTAGATTATAACACATTGCACCACCAAAAGTAAATGCCAAATTTTGTTTTTTTTCAGGCAAAAGGCGACAAATTCACACGCGATAGCTGCTGATAGTTGTTTTTTCGCAGTACTCGCTCAAACCCTTGCGTGAAAATTTTTCAGGTCTTTTTTTCTGACAAGCACGTTCAGCCCAGTCTTTTGTTTCAAAAATTCCATAAATTGCTCTTTCTGCACGTCGTTGGAAAACGCCGCGAGGGGAATTATTGCGGCCTTGATCGCGCCGACATAAACATAGAAACAACCGTAAGCGAAGGCGATTTTTTCCACCGCTGCATAAGAGACCTTGCCGGACGAATATTGATCGCCGCTTTCAAAAAACTCATCACGCAGGAAAAGGGTCTGCGGCCCGATAAAATCGTTGCGTTTTCCCGCTCTCAGATGCGCTTTTATGCTGAGTAAGTTTAAAACCTTTATGAACAGATAAAGCACGGCAATAAATATTGCGGCCAGCAGGAACGCGGTTGCAAACGGTATCCATTTATATTCAATATCCGGGTTGTTGAGAAAACTCAAAGAAACCCTGACAAAAATATATATGGGCAGGCAGACGAAGAGCAGAAAATTTAATATCTTCGTAAAGCGCAGATTATTCATGTGGTATAAGTTGAAATTTATGTAGTCCTTTTCGGATATATCAAATTTCAGTTCCATTTTATTTGCCTCCCAAGCCCTTTTCGGCTATTATCTTTTCAAACTTCTTTTCGGAGAGGATTTCGTTGGTCAAAAATTCGCCGTTATAAAACAGGCTGTATGCTGTGAAGGGCGCGGGGGCATTCTGCGCCTCTTCCGCTGTTTCAAAGCGTATCGCCTTAAAGGGAACCGCTTTTGCCCGCGCCGTCTCTTCGAGCAGCGGCGCGTATTTGGCCGTGAAGGGGCATTGATGGGAATAATACAAGACAAAGCCCGTCTCGCCGATAAGCGGCCTTTTGACGGAGGCCCCGAAGCGCGGCTTAGGGGCTTCCGCGCCGAAGGGCAGGTAAAGCAACTCATAAAACGGCGGCGCCGCATCCGCGGGGGAAAAGCCCTTGTATTTCAGATAGCCGGGGTCGGAGAGAAAGGGCATCTTCTTTTTCGAGGAGAGGACGCAAAGGCCCTTTTTTCCCTTCTCCCGGCTGTCCTTGAGGCATTCCTCCAGCAGCAGGTTGGCATGGCCCTGCCCCTTGAACTGCCCGGAAACCCAAAAGCAGTTGATGTGCATATAGCCCGGCGCCTCGACGGGAAGCCAGGCCTTTTCCGCCGGCATATACTCGATGAAGCATTTGCCCCGCACGTCACATTTCTTGAAAACGAGGCCCTCCGCGAAGCGCCGCGCCAGCCAGGACTTTTTCGCGGCGACCTGGCAATCGTTGTTGTCAGAGATGGCGCAGCAAATATGCTCGCGCTCTAAGTTTTCTCCGTTCAGGGTTATGATTTCCATTGACGTCCCCCGGTTATCTATTTCACAGGCAAAATGTCCGTCTTGATATGCAACTCGCGCAGCTGTTTGGCCGAAACCTCGCCGGGCGCCTGAGTCATCAGGTCGCCCGCGCTTTGCGTTTTGGGGAAGGCGATGACGTCGCGGATGCTTTCGCGGCCGGCCATCAGCATAACCATGCGGTCGAGCCCGAAGGCGATGCCGCCGTGGGGCGGCGTGCCGTATTCAAAGGCGTCGAGCAGAAAGCCGAATTTTTGCCGCGCTTCTTCAAGCGAGAAGCCCAGCAGGGAGAAAAGCTCCTCCTGCACGGCGCGGCTGTGGATGCGTATGCTGCCGCCGCCCAGCTCCACGCCGTTCAAAATCAGGTCATAGGCTTTGGCGCGCGCCGCCTGCGGCTTTTGGCTCAAAAGGGGCAAATCTTCGTCTTTGGGAGAGGTGAAGGGGTGATGCACCGCCTTCCAGCGTTTTTCCTCTTCATCATATTCCAGAAGCGGAAAATCCGTCACCCAGAGAAAATTCAGTTCCCGCGCGTCAATAAGCCCTTCGCGCCCGGCGATCTCACAGCGCAGGTGGCCCAGGCTATCGGCGGCGATATTTTTCTCCGCAGCCACGAAAAGCAGCAGGTCGCCCGGCTCGGCCTGCATACGGCGGCAAATCTCTTGCAGCTGTTCTTCCGTGAAGAATTTGGCGATGACGGATTTCAGGCCGTCCTCGCCCACCATAATCCATGCTAAACCCTTGGCGCCGTAAATGGCGGCGAAGGCGGTGAGGTCGTCAATTTCCTTGCGCGAATATTTGGCGCAGCCCTTGGCGTTGATGCCGCGCACCCAACCCCCGGCCCGCGCCACCGCAGCGAATACCTTGAATTCGCTCTCTGCCGCCACATCCGCTATATCTATGAGCTCCATGCCGAAACGCAGGTCGGGCTTATCCGAACCGAAACGCGAGATGGCCTCGGCATAGGTGAGGCGGGGAAAGGGCGTTGCGATTTTGCGCGCCAGAGTCTGCTCGAAAATATAAGCCATGAGGTTTTCCGAGAGGCGCATCACGTCGTCCGCCTCGACAAAGGACATTTCCATATCCAGCTGCGTAAATTCCGGCTGGCGGTCGGCGCGCAGGTCTTCATCGCGGAAGCAGCGCGCGATCTGAAAATATTTCTCCATGCCGGCCACCATCAAAAGCTGCTTGAAAAGCTGCGGCGATTGCGGCAGGGCGAAAAAACTGCCCGGCTGCAGGCGGCTGGGCACTAGATAGTCGCGCGCGCCTTCCGGGGTGCTTTTGGTCAGCATGGGGGTTTCTATCTCCAGAAAATCCTGCCCGTTTAAGAATTGGCGCATGGCGAAGGCCGTCTTATGGCGCAGCACCAGCGCATCCTTCATTTTGGGACGGCGCAAGTCCAGGTAACGGTATTTCAGGCGCAGCAATTCATCGGCCTTGAGATCGTCCTCGATATAAAAGGGCGGCGTTTTGGCCTTGTTCAGCACCGTGAGCGAGGAGGCGTAAAGTTCCACCTCGCCCGTGGGCAGGTTGGCGTTGACCGTGCCCGCGGGACGCGCCAGCACGCGGCCGCTCACCGCGACGACGAACTCAGAACGCAGGCCCTCCGCCTTTTTGAAATCCTCCGCACCGATGGTTTCCGGGTTGAAAACCACCTGCGCGATGCCGAAACGGTCGCGCAGATCGGCGAATATCACCCCTCCGTGATCCCGCCGGCCCTGCACCCAGCCCATCAGCGTCACCTCGCCGCCGATGTGGGCGGAACGCAGTTCGCCGCAATAATGCGTCCTTTTCAAGCCTGCCAAAGCCTCGCTCATTTATCTTACCTCCAATAAAATTAAAATCTCTTGTTTTATTTTATAAACGTGTGGTATGGTCGTTATTACACATTTTTGGCTATAATTCGCCATTGTCAATTTTCTTTAATATTTTGATATAAAACTCTATAAAATCTATTCTGTCTTGTTTCTTAAAACACTTAGCCGACACACACCTTTGTATATCACTATAAATTATATTCCGTTTTTCGTTGATTGGCAGTTCCGGCAAACGAAAAGAAGGGTCATCTGACTCATGCCTAATGCCTGATTCATTTATTTGGCAATACCATTTAACCGTGCTATAATTGCCGGGATTGCGAACAACAATTCCATCTGCAATTAAATTATCCTGTCTGTTAAAGACGTCAAAATCATCCTCATAAATGTATATATCCATACCGGCCGATAAAACGATTGTGTTGCCATCTGAGTCAATGACAAAATCAGTACCATCAGTGCCAGATAAGGGTATAGTATCATCGCTATCTAAACTGTTAAAATCGACCGATATCCTTGCTCTATCCATTTTCATCCTCCTGCACTTACTACAAACTGTCCGTGCCCGCCTGCAAGGGCAATGACGCGGGGCCTCGTGTGACCGGGACGCAAATAACAACGTAAAACTAACGAGGAGGCAGGCGCATTACCACTATGCGCCGCTTATGTTGCCGATGTCAATAAAATCTCCCTCACCTCGGATATGGGCACGGCCCTCTGCTCCCCGCGCGCCATTTCGCGCAGCAAAACCTGGTTTTCCGCCAGTTCCCGCTCCCCGACGATCACGACATGGGGCGCGCCCAGTTTATCCGCGTGTTTAAGCTGCGACTTCATGCCCCTGCCCAGCAAATCCTGCTCCACGGCAAGGCCTGCGCGGCGCAGTTCCGCGGTCAGGGCGAAAGCGGCCCGGCTGACCTCGGCGTTCCCGGCGGGAAAGGCTAAGACGAAAACGTCGGGGGCCTCTTCGGTTTTTATCTCCGCTTCCTGCGCCTTCAGCGCGGCGAAAACGCGTTCAAGCCCCAAAGCGAAGCCCACGGCCGGGGTCGCTTCGCCGCCTAAGGCCTGCACCAGCCCGTCATAGCGCCCGCCGCCGCACAGCGCGCTTTGCGCGCCGATCCCGGCGGAGAGCATCTCAAAGGCCGTCTTTGTATAATAATCCAGGCCGCGCACCAGCCTTTGGTCAAGCTGATAAGGAATGCCGGCGGCGGAAAGGGCTTCCGTGACGCGCGCAAAATGCTCCCCGCACTCGGGGCAAAGGGAGGAAAAGGTGGTGGGCGCGCCTTCTGTCAGCTTTTGACAGCCCTCGTTCTTGCAATCGAGGATGCGCAGGGGGTTGCGCTCATAACGCCCTTGGCAGGTGGGACAAAGTTTGGCAAGCGACGGTTTGAGGAATTCCCGCAGCGCCTCTTTATGTGCCGGGCGGCACTCGGGGCAGCCCACGCTGTTCAAACGCAGCTCCGGGGAGGATATGCCGAGGCGACGGTAAAACTCCCAGGCCAAGGCGATGACCTCGGCGTCGGCCAGTGGCGAAGCGGAACCGAAAACCTCCACCCCGAATTGATGGAATTGGCGGAAGCGCCCGGCCTGCGGCTGCTCCGAGCGGAACATCGGGCCGATATAATATAGCTTGACCGGCTGCGCGGCGGCATGGAGCTTGTTTTCCAGATAGGCGCGCGCTGCCGAAGCCGTGTTCTCTGGCCGCAAGGTGAGTGAGCGCCCGCCCCGGTCGGTGAAGGTATACATTTCCTTTTGCACGATGTCGGTGGTCTCCCCCACGCCCCTTTGGAAAAGCTCGGTTTCCTCGAAAACGGGCGTGCGGATCTCGCCGTAGCCGAATTCCCGGCATATTTGGCGCAGCAGGGCTTCCACCGCCCGCCACCCAGCCGCGGCCTGCGGCAGAATATCGTTGGTGCCTTTAATCCTCGAAATCGTCATTTTGACCTCCCGGTGAAAATTAAGCCTACCGTTCAGGATAAAGTTTTTCGGCCCTCTTGTCAAGAAAAAGTGTTGCGTCTGAGAAAAAACCGGCCCTGATGGGCCGGTTTTTTCTCGTTTTATATTGTCGTTATTTTTACTTGACTGTCATTGATGTATTGATAGCCAAAACAAACGCCTGCATAGGATCCCCCCAAAAGGACAAGGTAACTTCCTTTTTCTTCCGAAAACCATATATCAGCAAGATTGAAATGAAAATAATCGGCTCCGTTGTAATATAAAGGTTCATTGCGTCTGTCTATTAAAATTTCTTTCGGTATCGTAAATGTTTCGTGATGATTGAACGCCGTGCTTCTTTTCAGCCCTAAAATTCCACTGGTCGTATATGTCGCGGCGTATTGTTCGGTTAGAAACTCTTCCGGGTCAAACTCTTTTATAAAATAAAAATTTTCGATATTGCGATAATCGGCGAATTCTCCAAAAGAGGAGTCGTTATATCCGTATCTATAAAAATAAGCCGCTATCGAAACCCGCTCATATCCTTCGGGCACAGGCCAATCTGGCGTATGTGTATATGTTGGGTTTGGGTTATTTAGGCTCGGAATTACACTATTTGCATGACCGAAGTAAAAGTCAATTTCTACACTATCAGAGTCAAAAACAACCGTGTCGCTTTTTGCGCCGCAAAAAAATTTGCC
>WRDJ01000041.1 GCA_009783495.1 Clostridiales bacterium
ACTTTCCTTCAATAATATTATTGACCTGCACGCGGCGCTGGAGCTGGTGAAGGAATTCGACGAGCCGGCCGCCGTCATCATCAAGCACACCAACCCCTGCGGCACGGCTTTGGGCTGCGATGTCGCCGACGCCTATCTGCGCGCCTATCAGGCCGACCCGGTTTCCGCTTTCGGCGGCATCGTCGGCTTGAACCGCGAGGTGACGGCAGAAGCGGCCAAGGAGATGGTCAAACTCTTCCTGGAAGCCGTGATCGCGCCTTCTTATACCGCCGAGGCTTTGCAGGTTTTCGCCGCCAAGGTCAATCTGCGCCTGCTGGAAACAGGCCCCTTTGAGCAAAGCCCCGGCTATTTCGACGTCAAAAAGGTCAACGGCGGCCTGCTCTTGCAGGATGTTGACGCGGGCCATGTGGAGGAAGCCGATCTCAAGGTGGTGAGCAAGCGCCAGCCCACCAAGGACGAGCTGGAAGAGCTGCTTTTCTCTTGGCGCATCGTCAAGCATGTCAAATCCAACGCCATCGTGGTGAGCAAAGAGCGACAGTCTCTCGGTGTGGGCGCGGGGCAGATGAACCGCGTCGGCTCGGCGCAAATCGCCTTCAACCAGGCCGGGGAGAAATGCCAGGGCGCGGTGATGGCCAGCGACGCCTTCTTCCCCTTCCGTGACACCATTGACGCGGCAGCCAGGGCGGGCATCACCGCCGTCATCCAGCCGGGCGGTTCCATGAAGGACGCGGAGAGCATTCAGGCCGCCGACGAACACGGGATCGCACTGGTGTTCACCGGCATGAGGCACTTTAAGCATTAAAGCGGAGGAGGAACCCTGCCGTGAAAAGACAAATCATATGCCCGGTAATAATTGTCCTTTTATTGGCCATGTCATTTGCTTTGACGGCCTGCTCGGAGGTAAAACCCGACTATTCGCAGGCGGCGGGCACATATTACCAGCATGACTCCGAAGGCGCGGCCATTTCGGATAAATGGCTGCGGCTGCAAGCCGACGGCATATGGACGCTGAACGGCGAACAGAATGAGAGCACAGGCACCTATAGAATGGACGGCGATAACATTTCCATCTTTTTGGGCGTGGTGGCCGTCATGGAAGGCGTCGTGAAAGGCGATGTGCTGGAGTTGCGTTATTGGAGCCTGTTCTGGCAAGACGTCGTGTATTATAAAGAGTAAGTCAAGCAAGCAAAAGCGCGTGCCCTGCCCTCTGTTTAACCAACCCTCCATCCCCCTCCTCACCAATAGAGGGGGATGGAGTTTCTTTTTTGCGGGAATCAAAAACCGTTGACGGAACGCCCTGTTTATGGTAAAATAAAAAATAAAGGGGAGAATGCAGAATGTGAAGCAAACGGCGAATGCCGTTTGCGAAATAATCAACAAGAAAGAGGGGAGGCGAGGAAGATGACAACCAAAAAAATGCTTTTGCTGATTTGCTTGCTCGTTTTTTGTTTTTTCCTGTGCGCTTGCGCAAGCAAAAAAGACTGGAATGTAAGGATTGTCTCAAACGGAAAGGAATATGGGCCGCTTGAAAACTATTTATGCACATTTGACAGCCATGGTTTTATGGACGGAACTCCTTTGACCCCTCAATCCGCTGCCATGCTCTTGACCGCCATCCCTTATGCGGACGATCTTAAAATAGTGTTTAATAAACAATCTGACACTTCAAAATCTTTAATTTCCTCCTATACTTTATATGATGACAAATATGAACGCTTATATCAGGATCAGGAATTTTCACTTCCCGCTGATAAAAGAGAGTACATTCTGTGCGTCCAGTTAGCTTGGGTTTGGCATGAAGAAGATAGCGGTGAATATGACTATTATACAGTATTTGAATATTGGTTCAAAATAAGCAACATGAAATAGGCGGTTCAGCGACAATTCTTTGCAGGAGAAGTTCATGCGCATAGACATCCTCACCCTTTTTCCGGCCATGTTCGCACCGCTTAACGAAAGCATAGTGAAACGGGCGGCGGAAAAGGGCATAGTCAGCATCGGCATAACCAATATCCGCGATTTCGCTCCGGACAAGCATCATATCACGGACGACCGCCTCTATGGCGGCGGCGCGGGCATGGTGATGAAGCCGGAGCCGCTTTATCATGCGGTGACGGCGGCAAAAAGCGCGGAGAGGCCGCGGGTCATCTTCACCAGCCCGCAGGGCCGGCCCTTTGACCAGAAGCTGGCCGGGGAGCTGGCCAAGGAAGAGCAGCTCATCATCGTCTGCGGCCATTATGAGGGCGTGGACGAGCGCGTGATCGAGCTTATGGCCACCGACGTGGTCTCTCTCGGCGATTTTGTCTTAACCGGCGGGGAACTGCCCGCCATGTGCATCGCCGACGCGGTGACGCGCCTTTTGCCCGGCGCTTTGGGCGATGAAATGTCCAGCGCGGAAGAGAGCTTCGGCGACGGCCTGCTAGAATATCCCCACTATACCAGGCCGCCCGTTTTCATGGAAAAGGAAGTGCCGGAAGTCCTGCTTTCCGGCGATCACGCCAAAATCGGCAAATGGCGGCGGCGCATGGCGCTGGCGCGCACATACGAACGGCGGCCGGAGCTTCTGCGCCAATCCGGGCTTACTGTTGACGACCTGGCCTGCCTAGAAGAACTGCGGCGGGAAAGAGAGCAGCCCTATCAGGTTTATCTGGCGCTTTTGCATTATCCGGTCTTAAACAAAAAGGGAGAGACCGTCAACACCTCGCTTACCAATCTCGATCTGCATGACATCGCGCGGGCAGCGGCGGTCTATGACGTCCGGCGTTTCTATCTCGTGCAGCCTCTGGAAGGGCAAAGGGACTTGATGGAGCGGCTTCTTTCCTATTGGCGGGAGGGCTTCGGCGTCAAGTATAACCCGCAGCGCAGCGAAGCCTTGCGGCGGGCGGCCTTGGCCGGCAGTCTCGAAGAGGCGGAAGCGGAGATCACGCGGGAAAGCGGCGGCCCGCCCGTTCTCGTTGCCACCAGCGCCCGCGTCACGACCGGCTTCACCGGCTATGAGGAGATGAGCAAGATCATGCGCGAGCGCGGAGGGGCATATCTTATTCTTTTTGGCACCGGCTGGGGGCTGGCCGATGCGGTCATGCAAAAAGCCGATTACACGTTGCGTCCTGTCTATGGAAGGAGCAGCTATAACCATCTTTCGGTGCGCAGCGCCGCTTCGATCGTCCTGGACAGACTTTTAGGAGAAAAATTTTCGCCTCTTTAGAAAAATTTTCAAAATAGTTCTTGCTTTTTTGTTTTATTATGTTATACTAATAAAGTAGTTTGGATCATGTAGTGTCAGGAAAGTGGGTAAACGCCCACTTTTAATTTTTGCAGCGAGGCGGAAATGAAAAACGGGCAGAAAAGCAACGACAAAAAGCATAAAATCGCGCAAACGCTCTGGGCCATGGCTGATCCCATCGCCGCGGCCAATGCCTGCCGGGTGATCGAGACTGAGTATGTGAAGGAAGAGGGCGAATGGCGTCTGCGGGTCTATATTGACCGGGAACCGCCGGTTGACCACAACTGTTGCGAGGCGGTGAGCGAGGCCCTTTCCGCGCTTCTGGAAGGCCGGGACGGGTTTATCCCCGACAGCTATTTTTTGGAGGTTTCCTCCCCCGGGCTGGAACGCCCGCTGCGCCTGGAAGCCGATTTCCTAAGGTTTGCCGGCCAGCGCGCCGCCGTCAAAATTCTTGCCGCATATGAGGGCAAAAAGGAATACCGGGGCCTGCTGCGCGGCCTGGAAGACGGCAAAGTCCTCATAGAGCCGGAAGAACGCGGGAAACCGTCCGGGAGGGTCGCCGCCATCCCGCTTGAGCAGGTGGCCAAGGCCAAGTTGCTTTATGACGTCAAGGCTAGAAAAGTCTAAATTACCCAAAGGAGTGAGTTGAGTTGAACACAGAGTTTATCGCCGCGCTGAAAGACTTGGAAAAAGAAAGAGGAATAAGCATGGATCTGCTGGTCGAAGCCATCGAGCAGGCCCTTATTTCTGCATATAAAAAGAATTTCGGTTCTTCGCAAAACGTGCGCGCCGAGATTGAACGCCATAGCGGGGACATCCATATCTATTTCCAAAAAGATGTGGTTGAGGCGGTGGAAGACCCGCGTATTGAGATTTCCCTGGAAGAGGCGCAGACGCACGACCCGGATTTTGAGATCGGCGACGTCTTTGAATCCGAGGTGACGCCGCGTTCCTTCGGGCGCATCGCCGCGCAGACCGCCAAGCACGTGGTGGTGCAGCGCATCCGCGAGGCTGAGCGCAATATGGTATTCGACCAGTTCAGCGGCAAGAAGGACGATATGGTGACGGCGACGGTTTTACGCCAGGAAAACAAGAACGTCTATGTTGATCTGGGTAAGGCCGAAGCCCTTCTGGTGGTGCAGGAGCAACTGCCCCGCGAACGCTATGCCCCGGGAGACCGCATGAAGTTTTATGTAATGGAAGTCAAGAAAACCACCAAAGGGCCACAGATCATGCTTTCGCGCACCCATCCGGGGCTGGTCAAACGTCTTTTTGAGAGCGAGGTGCCGGAGATACATGACGGCACCGTCGAGATCAAATCCATCGTCAGGGAGCCCGGAGTGCGCACCAAACTCGCCGTTTACAGCAAGAACGAAAACGTGGATTCCGTGGGCTCCTGCGTGGGCGCCAAGGGCATGCGTGTGCAAAGCGTGGTCAACGAGCTGGGCGGGGAAAAGATCGAGGTCATTGAATGGTCTGAAAACCCGGCCGTTTATATCAGCAACGCGCTATCCCCCGCCAAGGTCATTTCGGTGCGCGTGAACGAGGAAGAAAAGGCCTCTCAGGTGATCGTGCCGGATTATCAGCTTTCCCTGGCCATCGGCAAGGAAGGGCAGAACGCTCGCTTGGCCGCCCGTCTTACCGGCTGGAAAATTGACATCAAGAGCGATGCTCAGCTCGCAGCCGCCGCGCGCAATAATAAAGAAGGCGAATACGTGGAAAAAGAGGAAAACGGGGCATATGATGAATATCAGGCGGCGGAGTGACAAGTGTGGTTTTTAGGGGGATATAAGATGAAGTCTATTCCGCAAAGAATGTGCGTGGGCTGCCGTGAAATGAAGGAAAAAAGGCATTTGATGCGCGTGCTGCGCACCCCTGAAGGGGAAATTTTGCTGGACGCGACGGGCAAAAAGTCGGGCCGCGGCGCCTATCTTTGCCCGCAAGAAGAGTGTCTGCGCAAAGCCATGAAATCTAAAAGCCTGGAACGCGCCCTGAAAAGCAAAATCTCGGAAGAGATTTTCGCCGCCATAAAAATGCAGCTGCCCGGGACATGAGAAGCCAAGGAGTGGCAAATGGATGCGATCGAGAAAAAAATTGCCGGTTATGCGGGAATAGCGCAAAAAGCGGGGAAGCTGGCCGCCGGCGACAGAATGGTTTTGCAGGCCGTGAAAAGCGGCAAAGCCTTTCTGGTGATAATGGCCGTTGATATTGCGCAGTCGGCGCGGGAAGAATTGCTGCAGGCCATGGAAGGGCGCGGCATTCCGCTTTTTCGCTGGCAGGATAAGGCTTCTTTGGGGCTGATGACGGGCAAATCCCCGCGGGGCGCCCTGGCGCTGCTGGATAAGGGCTTTGCGGATGCGATAGAAGAGAGTTTTGGTAAGATCGGAGTTCCTCCCACCTCCTGACCTCCTCTCCGGGGAGGGGAAAATATTGAGCAGGGGAAAGAGCTTGATATGCATATGGTAACTATGAGCACAGATTCAATCTTTCAAAGGGCAAACGATAGGGGTGGTTTATTTTGGTGAAAATCAGGGTATTCGAATTGGGCAAGGAGCTTGGGCTGGAAAGTAAAGAGGTCATCAAACGTCTGGCCAAGATGGGTTTTGAAGCGAAAAACCATATGAGCCAGATTGATGACAAATACGCCGACTCGCTTAGGGCGGCCGCCAGCCAGAAGGCCGGGGCTTCCGGCGCGCCCGGCGGCTTTGTGCCTAAGGTCACGCGCATACCCAAGGCTGTGGTGCAGGAGAAACTTCAGGAGCAGGAGCAGGTCAAATCCGCCGAAGCGGCCGTCGCGCCGCCGAAGGAAGCTGTGCCGCCCGCACCGGTTCCTCCCAAGGAGGAAGAGAAGCCCGTAGTGGCCGCTCCGCCGCCGCCGACCGCAAGAGAAACCGAAGCCACCACAGAACCCCCCGCAACGGAGAAGGCCGTCAAGGCCAAACCCGCCGCGCCTAAAGCTGCGGCCGAAAAAGAGAAACCGGCCAAGCCCGAAGCGGCCGAGGCCGTCAAACCAGTGGCCGAAGCAAGCAAGGAAGAAAAACCGGCGCTTGCGGAAGAGAAAGCGGAAACAAAGAAGGAACCTTTCGTTCCCAGTATCCCCAGGCCGGAATATCAAAAACCGCCCGCAGCCCCGGCGGCCAAGGAAAGCCGCCCGCCCGCGCCAGCAGGT
This sequence comes from Clostridiales bacterium, assembly GCA_009783495.1. Lineage (GTDB taxonomy): Bacteria > Bacillota > Dehalobacteriia > UBA4068 > UBA4068 > WRDJ01. Next base: position 6,393 of record WRDJ01000041.1, read on the forward strand.
GCGCAGCAGAGGGCGCAAGAGAGCCGCCCGCCGCGCCCGCAAGGGACGAGGGAAGGTAGCCGCCCGCCGTCTCCCGGCGGAGCCGGTGCGCCGAGGCAATATGAAAGCCGCCCGCCGTCTCCCGGCGGAGCCGGTGCGCCGAGGCAATATGAAAGCCGCCAGCCGTCTCCCGGCGGGGCCGGTGCGCCGAGGCAATATGAAAGCCGCCCGCCGTCTCCCGGCGGGGCCGGTGCGCCGAGACAATATGAAGGCCGCCAGCCGTCTCCCGGCGGGGCC
>WRDJ01000042.1 GCA_009783495.1 Clostridiales bacterium
GTGAAGCAAACGGCGAATTGCCGTTTGCCACGATAAAAAACAGGGGGGCGGGTGAACGCGTCTTATAACCGCCCGGTCAGGATATGCGAATCCGGCCCGTCTTTTTTGATCTCCTCCGGCGGCTCCCCCAACTCCCTGGCCAAAATTTTCAGGGTCTCCCCGCCGCAAAAGCCGCCCTGGCAGCGCCCCATGCCGCAATCGGCGCGTCTTTTCACCCCGTCCAAGGTCGTGGCCCCGGCCTTTCTCCTGATGCAATCCACGACCTCCGCCTCGGTGACTTTACGGCAGCGGCAAACCACCTTGCCGAAGGCCGCGTCCTGGGCGATCACAGCCTGCTTTTCTTGCGGGGAAAGCGCGGCGAAGCGCGTCACCCCGCGGCGGCGCGGGTCGAAGCTTTCGTTTTGGCGCACCCGCGGCAGCCCGGCCAAAAGGCGTTTCACCACAGCTTTGGCGATCTCGCTGGCATTGGTGACGCCCAAGGCGTATATCCCGGCCGCATTGAAAAAACCCGGGCAACCGGGCGCTTCGCCCAAAATATAATCCGTCACTTCATCAGAGAGAGGTTTTATCTCCCCCGTGCGCGCGTCGCGGCAAACCCGGCGCACCCTGGGCCGGATGCCGGAAAAACTGCGTATCATATGCTGCCAGGGGATGCCGCTTATCAGGCCTTCCGCGTCCGTCTTGATAAGCCCGAAAGCGTTTTGCTTAACGCTGTAGTCGTCTTTTTCGCCGATATCGTGGGTGATGGGGCCGATGAGCATGTTCCCGTGCACGGTGGGCAGGATATAAACGCCCTTCTTGCCGTTTTCCTTGACCTCGGTGACCGCGTGTTTGACCAGGCCACCGGCATAGGTGTCGAGCAGCAGATATTGCCCGCGCCGCGCGCTGATGGCAAAGAACGGTTCGGCGACCATATCGTTTATTTTGTCAGCGAAAAGCCCGGCGCAGTTGATGATATATTTAGCCGCGAAGGTTCCGCGCGGGGTGACGGCGTTGAAGCCGCGCGCCGTTCTCTCTATAGAAGAAACGGCATGGTCGAAAAAAATTTCCGCACCGTTATCCGCGGCGTTCTCCAGGGCGGCCATGCCGAATTCCCAGGGGCTGACCACACCCTCGATGGGCGAATATAGCGACATGACAAGCGCGGGGTTGAGCCCGGGCTCCAAAGCCAGTGTCTCCTCCCGGTTCAAAAGCGCCATCTCCTTGACGCCGTTTTCCAGCCCGCGCCGATATTTGCCCTGCAGCCTGGCCACGCCGTTCGGCCCGCCGGCGAACATGAGGGAACCGGTGCGCTCGAATCTGACGTCCAACTCGCGGCAGACATTGGGATAATCTAGCGCCGCCCGCACCGTGATGGCCGCCTTTTCCGTATCGCTTTTGGGGTTATACCCGCAGTGGATAAGCCCGCTGTTGGCCTTGCTCACTTCGCCGCAGGCGTCGCTGTTTTTTTCCAGAACGGCCACCGTCAGGTGGGAGCGCATCAGCTCCCTGGCCGTGAAGCAACCCACCACCCCGGCGCCGATCACGATCACATCGTACAAAACCAGAACCTCCCGAATCAGTGTAAATGCAAAAACCCGTTTCCTCTGCCTTCTGTATTCTGCAAACGGTATTTCGCCGTTTGCTTCACACTCTGCCCTCTGACTTCTGTATTCTTAAAAACTCATGGGCACATCGGCCCTCTTGGCGGAATCCGCCTGGAAAAACTCCTGTCTTTCCAGCTTCATATTGCTGCCGATCAAGCTGGCCGGAAACGTTACCAGCAACTGGTTGAACACCGAGACATTGGCATTATAGACGCGGCGGGCCGCCTGGATATGCTCCTCCACATCGGAAACGGAGTGCTGCAGGCGCTGGAAATTTTCGCTCGAGCGCAGCTGGGGATATGCCTCCGCCAGCACGTTGATGCGGCCTTGAACTTCGTCCATCTGCCGGTTGGCAGCGATCTTTTCCGGCATAGGCATGCCCTTGCGCAGTTGCACGAGCTGCGCAAACGTTTCTTTTTCGTGCTTGGCAAAGGCCTTGGTCGCCTCCAGCATTTTGCTCAGGACGTCAAAACGCTTGGTCAGGGCCACGTCAATGCCGGAGAGGGCCTCGTTGATCTTCACCAAGGTCTGCCGGAAGCGGTTCGCCGTGGCGATGCACCAAAAAAGCACCAGCAGGACGACCGCCACCAAAATAATAGGAATCCACCACATATACATCCCCTCCTGAAATATGATCATTAAGAATCCGCGTTTAGCTTGAAGAGATTCCTGTCCAGGCTGAAGCCGTCAACGAAGCGGGTGATGCAGGATATGCCCGCCAAGACCTTCGCCCGCTCTTTCTCGAAATCGAAGCGGCCGAAAAGGGGCGGCTCGAAGGCGTTCTGGCCGTTGTTCACGGCCACATGCAACTTGCCCTCCATGAAACAAAGCAAAAGCTGCCCCGCCGTCTGTTCGTTGAGCGCGCGTATATTCTCCATCATGGCGGGGGTGAGGATATAATAGGCCTCGTGCTGGCTGTCGCCGTATATGCGGTATTCCTTGTTGAAGCGGATGTCCTCCAGCGCGATCTTGCTCAGCCTGCCCCGCCCGCCGCCGGCATAATAGCCGAACCTCCTGTCTGCCACATGGAGGGTGGTGGTGAAATCCTTGTTGAAGTCGAAAATCATCCAGCGCCCCTTAAAATAGGTGGTGACCGTCGTATGCGTGGTGGTGTGCCCGTTGGCGTCGGTGCTGGTGTGATGGGTCTCCATCTCGATGCAGACATCCGCCTGACGGAAGGGAACCCCTTTGTATTTGGCGCAGATATAGTCGTCGCTGGCATATCTGTTGCCGGATTGCACCAGGCGCGCGCCTTCCACCACCTCTTTGGGCAAGCCCCGCGAAGGCGCGAACCGCACCTCGGTGAAAGCCTCTTCCAAAGCGGAAAAAACCATGATCTCTTTGTAGGCCTCCTGATAGGCCGCCTTCTTTTTGCCGCTCACCAGGAAATAATATGCAACCCCGCCAGCGATGAAGACGATCCCGACATAAAAAATGACGGTGAGCAGGCCAATAAGCAGCAGCGCGCCGAAAACGAGCAGGCTGTTGCGGTATTCGTTCCTCTTTTGCTCCAGCATGGCTTGCGTATGCTCCATGTCGCGCTTTCCGCCTTCTTGGTTTGTCGAAAAAAGTTTTTTGGGTTTATTGTTCCGGGTCGGACATAAAGCAGCTTGCGTCAATTCCGATGCTTTTCATATAATGCGTTCCCCATATGCGTATCGCTTCCAAAACCGGCTTTATGCTTTCCCCCAAGGCGGAAAGCCGATATTCAACCTTGGGTGGCACAACGGGGTAAACCGTCCGGATAATCAAATTATCCTCTTCCAGCTCGCGGAGCTGCTGTGTGAGCATTTTTTGCGTTGCCTGCGGTATGAGCTTCCGCAATTCCCCAAAGCGCCGTGTTTCGCCGGTCAGGTGCCACAGGATCAGCGCTTTGTATTTGCCCCCGATCATCTCAAGGGTTGCTACCACCGGGCAATTTGTGCTGTTGCAGTCTAAGTTCATTTTATCCCCCGCTGTTTCGGTTTCGGTACTATGCCACAATAAAGTGCGTACTTGCATCATAGTGTTATTAGCCCTAATATAATACCATAAAAGACTTAACGCTGTCAAATCTCCCGTCGAATTGTGTGCGAAGGCTTGAAATGGAAGGAGGCGAACCCTGTGATAGAAGACGGCAGCTGCTCAAACCCAGACTGCAAATGCCCAAACTGCAAGTGCGGGGATCATTGCAAATGCGCGCCCGGCGTGCCGTGCCCCTGCGGCTGCGATTGTCACCTGGAATAAAAATGGGGGCGGAAAAGCCCCCCTTTTTTTTGTTTTTAATCCGCCCATAGATGGCTCTCCGGGATCTCGAACACCTCGAATTCCGCCGAGGGGCCGGGCTTCATGAGGATGTTTTGCATGGTGGTCCGGCCGTCGAAAATCTGCACGCCCTTGACGCGCACGCCGCGCCACCTGGCCTTTTCTGCTTGCACGCCGTATCTGGCATAGGGACGCACCCGGCGCTGCGGCTCCATTGAGTATCTCCTGTCCGGGCAGGGCAGGGCGATCCTCCTCACGCGCCCATTGGCGTCGCTTTCCCGGCAGAGGGCGACCTCCCCGCCCCAAACCGTAACCAGAGCGCCTTTGACGGGCCGCCCTGTTTTTTCTTCAAATATTCCGACCTGCAAGAATCCTGTTCCCATGCCGCGCCTTCTCTCCCTCGTTCTATATGGCAATATATGCGGCGAAACGGCTAAGTGACAAAAAATCCCCCCGGCCATTCGGCAAGGGGGGATTCGCATTATCTCGGGTCAATAACCGGCTCCCTGAGATCTGGTTTAAGCTGCGGATTGAGGGCCTGCTCCCCGCCTTCGGGCGGGAAGGCGCTTTCAAGAACCAGCTGGGGCATGAATTTGTCAGGGTTCATGGGATAATCGGAACGCTCGATGCGCTCAAGTATGATCGCCAAGGTCGTGACGTTTATCAGGTCGAGGGGCGCGAAAACATCCCGGCTGTAGCCTTTGATGATGTCGAAATAATACATCTTGGCGATCGGCGCGTATGACCAACGCTCCGGCGGCACGTCCTTGAAGCTCACCTCGTGATAGTCAATGGTGTTCGGCAGCACCAGCAGGCGGTCGAAAACCGTCATCATTTCCTCGCGGCTGATATTGTTCTCGGGGTGATAGAGGCCCTCTTCCGTTCCGCGCAGGATGCCGCGCCTCTTTAGGGCGTTGATCCAGCCCTCGCCCCAATAGCCCTTGGTGTCGGGAAAAGCCTCGCTTTGGGGTTCCGGCTCCAGATAATTCCATTCGGCAAGGATGACGGCGATTTCACCGCGGGTGAGCGGGCTGTTCTCGCCGGGAACGCGCGTATCCCCGGCGGCTTTGAGGATGGCGAGAATCCTCTCTATGGCGGGCTGCGGGTTTTCCGCCGCGGGCGGCTGGGAAGGCGTTTGCGGCTTGGAAGCGGCGCCCCCGTTCAAAGAAGCGGAATAAAACCCCCAAATATCGGAGTCCTCCTGCCCTAATGCCCAGCTGCCCGCACCGCGCAGGTCATAGCTGTTTATCATCTTCAGCTTGAAATCCACCGCGGCGGTATTATCATACCAGATATTATATTTGCCCGCGCCGAGGACGCGCCCGCCCCAGAGGATGGGCTTGGCCTGATCGGCGCCGATCGTCACCACGGCGTTGGCCGATTGCGTATCCGTGTCGTAACGGAACTGGGAGCTATAGTTTTTCAGCAGATATTCGACGTCCTTGGCCGTGATGGCGACGCCTCCGCTCGCTTCGCCCTCTTTCCAGAAGCGCCCGTAAAAGGGCAGGCCCGCGACGATCTTGCCCTTGGGAACGCCCTCGTTCAGTGCGTATTTGATGGAATCCTCAAAAAACGTCTTGCCGGAAACCGGCCCGGGCGGGCTGCCGTTATAAGATTCGTCATAGCACATGAGCATGAGATAATCGCAATGGCCCGCCAGCGCCTTATAATCATAGGAGCCGTGCCAGCCCGTGGTCCAGCCCTTGGGGTTGGCGGCCGCCGCCACGGTGAGGATCTTATCCGCGGGCAGCTTCTGGCGCAGCAGGCGCACAAAATCGGTATAGGCCGTGCGGGAAACCTCGCTCACATTTTCGATATCCACATTCACGCCGTCCAAGTCATATTTCTTCACCGCGGCGACAAGCTGGTCGGCCAGGGCCGCGCGGTTGGCCAGCGCCGCCACGCCCAAAGGCCTATCCCAGTGGTTGCTGACGAAGGGCGTCACCAGCACGCCGCGGCTGTGCATGGCCTTGATGAAGGCGGGATCAATTTTGTCGGCGGGGGTGATCCACAGGCTGCCGTCCGGGTAAATGTCGAAATAATCCGGACAGACCGTGCCGATGCAGCCATAGGCCTTATCCAGGATTTTCAGGTAAGAGGTGGTGGTGCCCGCGTAAAGATAGGTCAGGCTTTCCCGGCCTTGCGGGGAAGAGCCCGTGGCCGGAACCGCGATCACCTGCCCGGCATAGATTTTCTCCGGGTCGGCGATTTGTGGGTTGGCGGCCAGAAGCTGCTGCAAGGTGATATTATATTTCTGAGAGATCAGCCACAGGCTGTCCCCCGGCCTCACCACATAATCCGCCGCCAAAGCGGAGGAGCTGAGAAAAAGCAGCAAAACCGCCGCGATGACCAAGGCCGATATTTTTTTCATGAGCAAGCCCTCCTTGAGTTCCGATCCTTATGAATAATAAAATCCGTCGCAATATATTATTTTCCGATGAAGGCAAACTATTATTAGTAATTAATGGCTGTAATCAATAATTGATATAAAGAAAACAAGCCGCTTACGGCTTGTTTTCTTTATATCAATCACGATCGCGCTCAAGGCATTCCAAGACTTCTTCGCGCTTTGCGCTTAATTCTTCCTCCGTAAAAACAATACGAACACGGGAATCGCACCTGCCAGGCCTCTCGGCTCCGATTTCATCAAGGATACACCTGTTATGAAAATAATATACGCACAAATCATTGCGGCATTCCAAGCTGACCACCCCCTTTGCTAATTATACAACAGATATTTCTAATATACAATAATTTTATAATATATTTTAAACTAAATGAGAAAATATTAGCAAA
>WRDJ01000043.1 GCA_009783495.1 Clostridiales bacterium
CGGCGGCGTGGCGGGTTATGCTAAGCGCAGCAGTCTGGAAAACTGCTATGCCCTTGGCGAAGTCAGCGAAATAGGCACAATAGTATTTGCCGTTAGCGGGGGTGCAGGCGGCGTGGCGGGCAGCGTTGATTACAGCAGCCTGGAAAACTGTTACTTTGTAGGATCCGTCAAGGGCGGGCAAAGCGTTGGCGGCGTTGCGGGTTCGGCTGCCGGCAGCATGAAAAATTGTTATTCCGAAGCCACGGTCAGCGGCGATTTAATGGTTGGCGGCGTTGTGGGATGGTTTGGCGAGGGCAGCATGGAAAACTGCTATGCCACAGGCGCGGTCAGCGGCCAAAGCTATGTCGGCGGCGTGGCGGGCGAGGTTTACAGCTATATTGTCGGTGACAGCGTGGAAAACTGTTACGCTACGGGCAATGTCAGCGGTGCAGGCAATGTTGGCGGCGTGGCCGGCTTACTTCAAGGCAACATCGTTATGAAAAATTGTTATGCCACAGGCAATGTCAGCGGTGCAGGCAATGTTGGCGGCGTGGCGGGCAATGTCAGCGGCGGCATGACAGACTGTTACGCTACAGGCAATGTCAGCGGCGAGTATAATGTCGGCGGCGTGGCGGGTTATGTCTCAGGCTCGGCGGCGGCCAACTCTGAAGGCGACATCTTAGCGGTGTTCAGCGGCAGTGTGGAAAATTGTTACGCCACGGGCAAGGTCAGCGGCGCAGACCGTGTTGGCGGCGTGGTTGGCTCGGTTGATGGTTACTATTATGAGGGATACCTTTACATAGGCAGCGTGACAAACTGCGCGGCTTTCAATTCCAGCGTGACCGGCACAGAGCATGTGGGCGGCGTGGTCGGCATGGTTTCCGGCCTCTATGGCAGCGTGGAAAAATGTTTCGCTACATGCGATGTAACCGGCAAAGATTTTGTCGGCGGAGTGGTGGGGCGGATCGTTAATGCTGGTGCGGTTGCAAACTGCTATGCCACCGGGAATGTCACAGGCGAGCGGTTGGTTGGCGGCGTAGCGGGCCAGGTGAACGGCGGCAGTTTGGCAAACAGCTATGCCACGGGCGCTGTGGCAGGGATAAGGGAAGTCGGCGGCGTGGCGGGCGAGGTTTGGGAAAGCGGCAGCATGACCAACTGCGTGGCGCTCAACCCCAGCGTGACAGGAAATGAATATACGGGGCGCGTGACGTCGGTGGCGTTCTACAACCCCGACCCGATTTACAAAGATGCGGTAATATCCGGCAACGCGGCTTTTTCCGGCTTGATGATTACGCCGCTGTATGAAAACGGCATACCCAGAACTCTTGACAAAGGCGCGAATAAAGTTGACGGCGTGGACATCAGCGCGGTGCAAATTCTCGCTGACGGCACCTTGGGCGGGTGCTTCACGGCGGAAAACGGCTGGACGGTGGAGAACGGCAAGCTGCCCGGCCTCGGCGCGGCGGTTGATCTGCCCGCGCATATAAAATAACAGCGCGAACCGGGAAACGAAAAGCCTGACTGCGCTAAGCTTCTCTTTTACAGGGGTTGCCGCCAAATGCGGCAACCCCTGTAAAGCAACTCTCTCTCCCGGGGAAGGGTTGGGGGGTGGAAAAAACAGAAACAAGAGGGAAGAGGCAACAGGCAGCAAAAATCAGGAACCGGGCCCAAAAGGCCGGGTTCTTTTTTTGTCATAACTTGGCAGGGATGGACATAAATTTTAACAAGCTATTTAAGGGGGCCTGATTTTATGAAAAACAAAAAACTTCCGCTCGTATTATTGCTTCTCGCTTTGGTCTTTGCCCTGAGCTTCGGCACTTTGCCGGCTGTCGCGGTTACTGAGGACATTCTGAACATCAAGGCGCTTTCCTGCGTCCTGATGGACGGCAAAACCGGTGAGGTGCTTTATCAGCAAAGCCCTGACTTGCGCTGTTATCCCGCCAGCGTCACCAAGATCATGACTTTGGTGCTGGCGCTGGAAGCGGTGGCGCAGGGCAGGGTTAATGTGGAGGACATGGTGACGACCAGCGCCGAGGCCGCGGCCATGGGCGGCTCGCAGGTCTATCTATTCGAGGGGGAAACGCGAAGCCTGCGTGAAATGCTCGTCGCGGTGGCGGTCGGCTCGGGCAACGACGCTTCCGTGGCGGTGGCGGAGTTTATCGGCGGCAGCCTAAACGGCTTCATGGAGCTGATGAACAAGCGCGCCGGTGAGCTGGGCATGACCAATACCTGCTTCACCAACCCGCACGGCCTGCACGACGAAGGGCATTATACCACCGCCGGGGATTTGGCGAAGCTGGCTTATCACGCCCTCAGCGTGCCGCTTTTTCTCGAATATACCTCAATCTACGAATATCAGTTCAGGCCGGATCCCAAGCCGCTGGTGCTGTGGAACTCCAACCGGCTGCTCAAATGGTTTGACGGCGTGGACGGCATGAAAACCGGCTTCACCCAGGAATCGGGGTATAATTTGGTGGCCACCGCCGAGCGCGACGGCCTGCGGCTGATTTCCGTCTATCTGGGCGGGGAGGATTCCAATACGCGCTTCACCGAATCCATGAAGCTGCTCAATTACGGCTTCAGCCAATATGAATATGTCAACCTCTATAAGGCGGGGGACGTTCTGGGCGAGGTCAAGGTGAACAAGGGCGCGCAGGATTCGGTAACCTTGGTGGCGGGCAAGGACGTGGGCGTTTTGCAGAAAAAGGGCGAGCAGAGCGAGCTCACGGCCCGGCTCGTCCACAGGCCATATCTGAACGCGCCGGTGAAAAAAGGCGACGCGGTGGGCGAGATCGTCGTCCTGAAAAACGGCCTGGAGCTGGAGCGCGCGCCGCTTCTGGCGGGGGAGGACGTGGCCAAGGGCACCTGGATGCGCCAAATCAAAAAGCTGATAACCGGGATAACTTTTTGAGGGAGTTTGAGTTTGTAACGGCAGCGTGAATATCATCATTTATCTTGTCAAATGACAGGATAAATGATGATATTTTTGTGCGGTGACGGGGCCGATCACACCGTCGGGCGAAGAATATAAATTCCTGAAAGACGAGATCCTTCGCTGCGCTCAGGATGACGGGAGAGGGGAAGAACGGATTGCGCCTTGACAAGAAGAGGCCCGCGCCATATACTTTTCAATGGGGGATATGCAAGTTTCCCTGCGGGCGGCAAGGAGCAGGCATTGATGGGTTAATGAGAAAGATTTATATAATGCGGAGGTGAATATCATATGCAGGCTTTTAGAAACATAGTTGTAAAAGATAAAACATTCCTATGGACATATATTTTTGATGATGACGATTTGCAGATTGATTCAAACATCATAATAAAAGACTGTGATAGAAAAGGTAAATTGGTGATCCAGTTGCTCAATCCTAACAGGAATGAACACGGTTATTGCCCGTTCAATATGGGCTTACCTGCTTTGAAAGATTCCGAGGAAGTTGTAATTAACCTTAACCGGCCTAAATATATAGCAGAAATATTGGAGCATATCTTGGATTGCTATTTGCATGACGATGGATTTAACACTACAGGGCATTATGATGGATTAAAAATATTGACCGAAATGGGTTATGTTTTTAATTATCATTTAACGGTATAGGCTGGTAATGCGCACCATCAACAAACACATAATCAAAATTCTCAAATCAAAGGAGTTTCAAACATGACTGAAAAAGCAGTTCCCAAGGTGAGACTTTTAACTTATACGCCGGAGCCGGAAAAGACGGTGGCCGCCGCCGCCCGGCTTTGCTATTCCGAGCAAAGCGCGGGTGAGCTTTTGCGGGAATTTTCCGACGAACAGGCGGAGCGCTTTCTGGGGAAGCTGGTGAGCATTGGGCATTATTCGCCTTTTGAGCACGCCTCCTTCACCTTCGCCGTGGACGGGGTGAGCCGGGCGCTTTCCCATCAGCTGGTGCGCCACCGCGCCGGGGTCTCCTTCAGCCAGAAATCCCAGCGTTATGTCAAAGAGAGTCAGTTTGAATATATCAAGCCGGGTTCTCTTGCCAAAAACCCGGCTTTAAGCGAAGAGTTCGACGGATTGATGGCGCTTTTGCAGGAGAAATACCGGGATTGGCTTTCCGCCGGAGTTCCCGCCGAGGATGCGCGTTATATCCTGCCCAACGCCGCCGCCACCAACCTGGTGGTGACGATGAATGCCCGCAGCCTGCTGCACTTTTTCTCGCTGCGCTGCTGCGTTCGCGCGCAATGGGAGATTCGCGCGCTGGCTTGCGCCATGCGGCGGCTGGTGAAAGAGGTGGCGCCGCTTTTGTTCGCCAAGGCCGGCCCCAGCTGCGTTTCCCGCGGGATTTGCTTCGAGGGGGCCATGAGCTGCGGCGCGGCACCGCTTTTGGGTGCTCCGGAGGAAGGCGGCTCGCATGAATGAAATGATTTGCGGCAAAAACAGCGTGCTGGAGGCGCTCAAAGGCGGACGCGCGGTCAGCCGCGTTTTTCTGGCGCAGGGGATAGACCGGGCTTTTGTGCGCCAGGTAATAGAACTGTGCCGCGAAAAAGGGGTGCCTTATCTGAAAATCCCCCGGCCGCAGCTGGAGAAGCTGGCCGGGGCGGATAACCGGGGGGTGGCGGCGGAGATCGCCGCGGCGGAATATGTGGAGACGGCGGATATCCTGCGGGCGGCCAAAGAAAAGGGCGAGCCGCCTTTGCTCTTGATCCTGGCTGAGGTGGAAGACCCGCATAATCTGGGGGCGGTCATGCGCACGGCCCTCTGCGCCGGCGCTCACGGGATCATCATCCCTAAGCGGCGTTCGGCCACACTCAACCAGACCGTGGCCAAGGTTTCCGCCGGGGCGGTGGAGCATTTGCCGGTGGCCAGGGTGGCGAATCTTGTTGCCGCCGTCGCGGAATTACAGGAGGCCGGGCTGTGGGTGGTGGCCGCCGATATGCGCGGCGCTCCCCTCTGGGAAGTGGATTTAACCGGCCCTCTGGCCATCGTGCTGGGCGGCGAGGGCGCGGGCATTGCGCCGCTCTTGCTCTCCAAATGCGATTTCAAGGCCTCGATCCCTATGCGCGGGCCGCTTTCCTCGCTCAATGTTTCGGCGGCGGCGGCGGTCTTTCTCTATGAAGCGGCGCGGCGGCGGCGTGGATGAGAAAAATTGCGGAGGATAAAAAATAGTGGCATGGGTTATATGAAAACCCATGCCACTATTTTTTATCCTCTTTTGTATCAATGTTATGCAGGGCATATTCGCAGCACTGGACGACTAGGAAGTTCAGGGACACTCCTTTTGCCTGCGCCACTTCCTGAAGATTTTTTACTAAAGACAGAGGCAGGCGAAAGGTTTTGTTCATCATTTCAGGTTTTTTTACGTCAAACATAATGAAACGCTCCTTTTTACATATCATTATGAGTACGGAAAGAAAGATATTATACACATTGTTTTAGCATTTATAAAAATAAGTGTAAAAATAGCTTGCATATTTACAGTATATGCATTAATATGGAAAATACCATGAGCGGTGAAGCGAATGGAATGATTTTTATTAAGGAGGTCTCGTATGGCAAAAGTAATATCGGTTTCAAATGACATCGTGGAAATTGGCGAAGATAATGGCACTCTTACTGAAGTTAGGCTTTCGGATCTGTCTTTTGCTCCGCGCGTCGGCGATATTGTTGATGTCTTTAGAAGCGAAAACTCGCTGCGCGTAACATTGGCTCAAAATCAGCACCAGGGCGGCTGGCCTGTTGCGCAAAGCGGATCGGGAATAAACATTAATCTTTCCCAACTGCAGCAATCTACTCAACAATCTGTTCAGCCTCAGACCTATGTTCAGGCAGGAAAAGTCGTTAACAAACTGGCATATATTTTATGCGCCATTTTCTTAGGAGGGTTTGGGATACACAAATTTATTGCCGGAAAAGCAGGGACGGGGATAGTGTTCATTATTTTTTGTTGGACATTAATTCCCGCATTTATCGGGTTTGTTGAAGGGCTTGTTGCGATTGGGAAAAAAGCCGACGCTAATGGGAATATTGTTGTGTAGCTGGAGTTAGAAGAGTTGGAGAAATCAAGCGAGCCAAGAGGCCGGCCGCTTGAAAATTTTTAAATGAGGCTGTCAGATATATCCAGAGAGGCCGTCGCCAATGGCGACGGCCTCTCTTATGAACGGAAGCGCAAAAACAAAAAATTTTACTTTATTTATGTAGAATATGGGGGTTTGTCCTATTGACTTTGCGCTTTTCGGTCGGGTATAATCTATATATAGGTTGGGACAGAGAATACTTGTTGGGATGTGGTGCGTATGTATGGGCAACTGAGCGCGGATTATACCGCGCAGTATCTTCTGCTGTCGGACGAGCAGGTTGTGGAATCGGCCAGGGAAGGCAATGTTGACGCACAGGAA
>WRDJ01000044.1 GCA_009783495.1 Clostridiales bacterium
ATCTATGGCGAGGATTTTCTTGATCTTTTCACCTTCTCCGTTATTCAACATCTCGTTCCATAATGTTTGGAACCCTTGCAGAAATTCAGGCGACACAATGGTGAAAACCCGTTGGATGGTATTGCTTATTCTCACGAAAACGGGACAGCGTTCCGGCCGAATCCGGCCGGCAGCCGCATGACATGCGGGCGTCGTTCGCACCGCATCCGGGCAGCAACCGCGTGACATTCGGGCGGAGCCCGACACCATGGTTAAGCATATCACAAAACAGAAGAATTAGCTATCATCTATTTTTGATCAGGTTCGCCGACTCGCAGCGTCGGACCGGCGAGGGGAAACCGGTAGGAATTGTGAACAAGCCTGTCTAAGACGGCGTCAGCAACAGTCGGATCCTCGAATACCCCATGCCATTCTTCGCCGCGGAGCCGCCGAAGGTAAAAATACAGGACTCCGACGATGCGGCGATCTACTTCTCCTCGGGTACGACCGGTTTCCCGAAGGCGATCCTGCACTCCCATACAAGTCTCGTATTCTCATGCGAGGTTGAACAGGCCCACCACGGCCAAAAGCGTGATGACGTGTTCCTGTGTATACCGCCGCTCTACCACACGGGCGCCAAAATGCACTGGTTCGGCAGCCTGCTGGTGGGCGGAAGCGCCGTGCTGCTGCGCGGCATCAACCCCAAGTGGGTCATCGAAACGGCGGCCGGCGAAAAGGCGACCATCGTCTGGCTGCTCGTACCCTGGGCGCAGGATATTCTCGACGCCATCGAAAGCGGCGCCATCAACCTGGCGGATTACGACCTCAGCGCCTGGCGCCTCATGCACATTGGGGCGCAGCCGGTGCCGCCCAGCTTAGTGCGGCGCTGGAAGAAGCATTTCCCCCACCACGACTATGACACGAATTACGGCCTTTCCGAATCCAGCGGGCCGGGCGCGGTGCATCTAGGGGTCGAAAACCTACACAAGGTGGGCGCCATCGGCAAGGCGGGTTTCAGTTGGAAAAGCAAAATCGTTGACGAAAACGGCCGGGAAGTCAAACAAGGCGAGGTTGGCGAGTTGATCCTTAACGGCGTCAGCGTCATGAAATGCTATTATAAAGACCCGGAAGCCACCGCCGCCACCATCAAGGACAGCTGGCTTTATACCGGCGACATGGCAATGGAGGACGAGGACGGCTTCATCTTTCTGGTGGACCGCAAGAAGGACGTCATCATCACGGGCGGCGAAAATATCTACCCCGTGCAGATTGAGGACTTCCTGCGCGGCCATGAAAAGATCAAGGACGCCGCCGTCATCGGTTTGGCGGATCCCCGGCTGGGCGAGATCGCTGCGGCCATAATCGAGATCAAGCCCGGGGCGCAATGCGACGAAGATGAGCTCCGTCAGTTCTGCGAACAGCTTCCGCGCTATAAGCGGCCGCACAAGATCATCTTCGCCCCCGTGCCGCGCAACGCCACCGGCAAAATCGAAAAACCCAAGCTGCGCGACCAATATAGCGGGGGCAGCATCGTCAAAAAACAAGTCGAAAACTGAGAACCTGAAAACGGAGGCAAATTAAATGAACAAACAAGAGATCTTCGGCTTTTGCAACGACAACCCGGCCTTTTTCCTGGCCACGGCCGAGGGCGAAGAACCCCGCGTCAGAGCAATGCTGCTATATAAGGCGGATGAAGACGGTTTCGTTTTTCACACCGGGCCGTTCAAAGAGGTCTATCAGCAAATCATGCAAAACCCCCATGTCCAGCTGTGCTTTTATAACCCGCAGCAAAACCTGCAGATCCGCGTGCGCGGCAAGCTGGAAATGACTAACGACCGCGCCCTCAAAGAGGAAATCGCCAATCACCCCACCCGCGTTTTCATGCAGGGCTGGAGGGCCGCCTGCGCAACCGAAGAGGATTTTTACAATATGTTCTCGGTCTTTCGTCTGAAGGGCGGCCTCGCCAATGTCTGGACATTCGAATCGAACTTCAAGCCGAAAGAGGATACCGCGCTTTAAAGCGCATAGCCATCCGCAGGGGGCGCGCAATGCGCGTCCGTAAAAAAACGCCCGGGCCGCAGCGAAGATTCGCCGCAACCCGGGCGTTTTTTCAATGATATATCCTTCTTAAAATATCCTTCTTAACGAACCGGTCCCGCTTATCTCACCACGATATTGACCAGCTTGTTGGGAATGGCGATGATTTTCGCTATCGGCGCGCCGCCCGACCAGTGGGCAAGGCGCGAATGCGCCAGAATGTCGTCTCGCAGCTGCTCCGACGTCAGACCGTTGGCCACCACCAGCCGTTCCTTGATGCGTCCGTTCACCTGCACCACGATCTCGACGCTCTCCGTCAGCAAGGCCGCCGGGTCATAGGCGGGCCAGCTTTGCCCGTGCACGGTGCTTTGGCGGCCCGAGAGGCTCCAGATCTCCTCGGCCAGGTGCGGGGCGAAAGGGGCAAGCAGAAGCGCCAGCTTTTCCAGGGCCTCCGCCAGCACCGCGCCGTCGGTTTCCCCCTCCAGATAAAGATAGAGGGCGTTCACCATTTCCATGATCGAAGAAATGGCCGTGTTGAAATTGAAGCGCAGGGAAATATCCTCACCGGCTTTTTTCACGGCCCCGTGCACCGCGCGGCGGACGGCTTTATCCGCTTCACGAAGCGCGCCGGGATTCAGTTCCGGCCGCGTATCCCCTATTCTATCCATGATATTTTGCGTCAGGCGAAAAACGCGGTTTAAGAAGCGATAGCAGCCCTCCACCCCGGCGTCGTTCCATTCCAGGTCGCGTTCCGGCGGCGCGGCGAAAAGGATGAAAAGACGCGCCGTGTCTGCGCCGTATTTCTCGATGATCTCCTCCGGACTGACCACGTTGCCCTTGCTTTTGCTCATCTTGCCGCCATCCTTCAGAACCATGCCCTGGGTGAGCAGGTTGGCGAAGGGCTCATCCGCTTCAAGCAGGCCCAGGTCGCGCAGGGCCTTGCAGAAAAAACGCGCATACATCAGATGCAGGATGGCGTGTTCCACCCCGCCGATATACTGATCAACGGGCATCCACCAATCCGCCTTTTCCTTGGAAAAGGCCTGCGTGCAGTTGCAGGGGTCGCAATAGCGCAGAAAATACCAGGAAGAGCAGACAAAGGTATCCATGGTGTCCGTTTCCCGCTCCGCAGGGCCGCCGCAAAGCGGGCAGACGGCCTTGGCAAAGGTGAGGCTGGTCTTAAGCGGGGATTCCCCGCCCGGCCTGAACTCAATATCCGTGGGCAAAGGAACCGGCAGATGCTCTTCCGGCACCGGCACCACTCCGCATTTAGGGCAATAAAGAATGGGGATGGGCGCGCCCCAATAACGCTGGCGCGAGATCAGCCAGTCGCGCAGGCGATAATTGACCACCCGCCGCCCGATGCTCTTTTCTTCCATGAAATCCGCCATTTTGGGCATAGCTTCAAGGCGGTTCTTCAGGCCGTCGAAGGGCGGGGAGTTTATCATCACGCCGTCATCCTCAAAGGCGGCGGAAAGCGTCTCTTTCGGGCAAGCCGGGTCGGCTATCACCTGTTTTACGGGCAGGCCATACTTAGCGGCGAACTCAAAATCCCGCTGGTCGTGCGCCGGAACGCCCATCACCGCGCCCGTGCCGTATTCCATCAGAACATAGTTGGCGGTCCAGATGGGAACCTTTTCCCCCGTCATGGGATTGACGGCCAGCGCCCCGATAGGCATGCCTTCTTTCTCCAGCTCCGCCGAGGTGCGGTCTATCAGGGAAAGGCCTTGCACCTTGCGCGCGAAAGCCTTCACCGCTTCTTCCTGCCCCGTTCCGGCGGTGAGCGCAGAAACCAGCGGATGCTCCGGCGCCAAAACCAGATAGGTAACGCCGAAAACGGTGTCGTGGCGGGTGGTGAAAACAGGCATGGGCCGCCCGTTTTCGGAAGTGAAGCCGATTTGCACGCCTTCGCTGCGACCGATCCAGTTTTGCTGCATAGTCTTAACCTTGGAGGGCCAGCCGGGCAGCTTCTCCAAATCGTCGAGCAGGCGCTGGGCATAATCCGTGATCTTGAAGAACCACTGTTCCAGATATTTCTTCTCCACCGCGCTCTCGCAGCGCTCGCAGCAGCCCTCCACCACCTGCTCGTTGGCCAGGACGGTGGCGCAGTCCGGGCACCAGTTGACCGCGGCTTTCTTTTTATAAGCCAGGCCGTTTTTATATAATTGCAAAAAGAGCCATTGCGTCCAGCGGTAATAACCGGGCAGACAGGAAGCGACCTCGCGCTGCCAGTCATAGCTGATACCCATGGATTTGAGCTGCTTCCTCATGTTCTCAATATTATTCTTCGTCCAGAGGTCCGGGTGAGTATTCCTCTTGATGGCGGCGTTTTCCGCCGGCAGGCCGAAAGCGTCCCAGCCCATGGGGTGCAGGACGTTAAAGCCGTTCATGGTTTTATATCTGGCCAGCACGTCGCCGATGGAATAGTTGCGCACATGGCCCATATGCAAATTGCCGGAAGGGTAAGGAAACATCTCCAGCAGGTAATATTTGGGGCGGCCCGTCCCTTCCTTGGTCGCGTAGAGGGCGTCTGCCTCCCACTTTTTCTGCCAGCGGCTTTCGATGGCCGCGAAATCGTACTTTCTTTCCATTTTGATTTTTCTCCTTAATCTGAAAGCTGCTCCAGGCTCCTGTCCAACGCCTCCTGCGTAAAATCGCCACTCACCTTGCCCACCTTTTCCCCGTTACGCAGCAGCACCACTTCCGGCAACTCGTTCACGCCGAGGATGCGCGCCAGGCGCTTGTTGCGCAAGGCGTCCATGGCCACCAGCTTGACCGGCTTGGCGAGCAGCCCGGCCGCCTTTTCCAGCGCGCCCACCACCTCATAGCTCTTTTCCACCTGCGGCGACCAAAAGGCCAGCAGCACCAATTCCCGGGCCTCCATCACCTGCTTTTGGAAAATTTCCTCCTCCGCCAGATAACGCCCGGCCGCCGTGGCGGCGATGGCGCCGTCGCTGGCCGCGGTGATGATCTGCCGCAAATATTTCTCCCGCGCGTCGCCTGCGGCATAGACCCCTTCCACGGAAGTCTCCATTTCTTCGTCGGTGATGATATAGCCTTTGTTGTTCAGCCTGACCTTGTCCTGCAAGAAGGCGGTTTGGGGCCGCGTGCCGATGAAAACGAAAACCCCGTCTGTCTGCACTTCGTTTATTCCGCCGCTTTTCAAGTTCCTGACGAGGGCGGCTTCCACCGTCCCCTCGCCCTTGATCTCCTCAATGCGGGAATTCCACAGCCAGGCGATCTTATCGTTGGCGAAGGCCTTTTCCGCGCTTAAGCGGTTGCAATCCAGAACCCCCTCGTCGTGCAGGACGACTATGGTCACCTGCCTGGCGAACTTGGTCAGGAAGATGCCCTCTTCGATGAGAGCGTCGCCGCTTCCGGCCACCAAAACCTCCTTATCCTGAAAAAAGGCGGCGTCGCAGGTGGCGCAATAGGAAACGCCTTTGCCCTTGAATTCCCGTTCGCCGGGGACATTGAGCGTGTTAGGCTCCGCGCCGAGGGCCAGAATGACCGTTTTGGCCAGATAAGCGCGCCCCTTTTTCGTGGTTACACTTTTGATCTTGCCTTCAAGCTGCAAGTCCAAAACATCGTCCTTCCTTATCTCCGCACCGAAGGCTTTGGCGTGAAGGGCCCAATCCTCCATCATGCGCGCGCCGTTGATGTCTATGGGAGCGCCCGGATAATTGGCGATCTCATTGGTTTTGGCCGCCTGCCCGCCGGGAAAATCGCGCTCCAGCACCATTGTTTTCAGCTTGCCCCGGGCGCCGTAAATCGCCGCGGCCAAGCCCGCCGGCCCCGCCCCGATAATCAAAAGATCATAAACCTGCTCCATCGTCATCCGCCCCCCATTATTCAAGAATCGGCTTAATTATTCCCCGCAGCGCGTTCAAAATATCTTATATTTTACTCTTAAAGCAAAAAAAAGTAAATACCCGGATTTACGCCTGTTGACAGGCCGCGGCGGAAACGCTGAGCAAACCCCTGCCCCAGCCTCTCCAGGACTATGGACGCACCATGCGCGCCCATAAGAATTACAAAGGCCGTTGAACCCCAGCCGCAAACCCCTTTGCAGGAAAAAGCGGAAATTAGGGCGAATTGTGTTAGCCTGTGTCTCGACGATGAGACAGGGGCCGAAACCGCAGGCGTATCATGTTGAACGTGAACGATGCGGGCGCGAACAACGACAATCGAAAAACGAAGAGCCAAAAGCAGCGAGCAGCCCTCGAGGCGTCATGGCGAGGGAGTGAGCGTACCGGGTGTGTATGCGAGCGACCGGGCCGC
>WRDJ01000045.1 GCA_009783495.1 Clostridiales bacterium
AGCGAGCTGTTATCCGAGGAGCATTGCCAGAATTCAATGTCATAACCCCTTTCCAGCAGGGCGTTGCCGATCTTGCGCATGAGGGTGGATTTCCCTGTTCCCGGGCCGCCTTTGAGTATGAAAATTTTCTCCATGCCCAGAAGCCCTTCTCTGTAATAAGAAAAAAAACCCTTGGGAGTGTTGCTTCCCGGAAAAACGTAGCGAATTTGCCCCTGACGCACAGGCAACCCTTCCTTTCGCGCGGCGGTTTTTTCCTATCATATGCGGGGCGGCGTCCTTTGGAGCGCGTACCATCGGAATAGGCCGAGCTCGCGCCGCATATTTATTTAACAACGGCAAGGAGGGGATTCTTATGAAAAAAAACACCGCTCTCAAACGCACGGTTTTCCTGCCCAAGGGCGAGCCGCCTTTGGCTCATATTTCCGAGGTGAAAGCCGCAGCGCGCGTCACCGGCCTGCGCGGCGGAAACGGGGAGATTTTAATAGCCGGAGAACTGGAACTGGAGATTTGTTATCTGGTGCAGGGGGAGGAAAAGCCGCCCGGCGAAAACGCCCTCCTGCTAGAAAAGCTGGAGGAGGCCGCACAAGAGCCGGTCTCGCAACCCTTGCACCGGGAAACCAAGCTCATTTTGCCCTGGGAGCTCGTCGAGGCCGCCCTTTTCACGGAGGAAACGGTGGTCACGGCCGAAGTCGCGCAACTGAGTTTCATCGCCGTTTCGTCCCGGGCGGTGGAAACTGATATTCTGCTGCTCCTTAAGATCGGGGAAGAAAGCGGGACTGCAAGCGGGGATGAGTGTGCGGAAATCGCGCAGGAGGAAGCACAGACGGAAGAAGCAATCCCGGAAACGTCGGAAGAGGTCATCCTGACGGAGGAAGAAGAGCCGGAGGGCATGGCTTGCCCGGATCAACCCCTCGCGGAAAGCCCGCCGCCCTTGCCCGATCCCCCCGCGGAAAAGCAGCCCCCTGCAGAGGAGCGCAGGCTGCCGCCGCCTGCAAAATATGTGCCTTTATCCGGCCCGCCGCCAGCGCAAAAAACGGCGGAAAAAAACGCCCGCAAAGAGGAAGGCCCGTATAGTATGCGTTTTTACCGAGTTTTGCCGAGCGAGACCCTTGATTTGATCGCACAAAAAACGGGCGCCGAGGCTTCCGCGCTCAGCGCGCTCAACGGGTTGGGCGGCAAAGAGGTTAAAGCGGGGGAAATCCTGATCATCCCTTAGCCGGTTTTTCAATAGTATAATCAAGGCACCGGCAATTCGCCGCTTGCTTCACGCTCTGTCCTCTCGCCTCTTGCTTCTGTAATTTAACGGGAAGTGATTTGATGAGCAATAAAAAACCACAGCTTCTGGACGGCATGGCCTTGCGTCAGTGGCGGCTTAAGGTCAAAGCCTTCCGGCGGCGCGGGAAGGTCTTTTATCTGGAAAGCAACCGCGGCGCCAAAGCCCTGCACATCACGGCAAGCGAAGAAGAAAGCAAACGCCGCCTTTCGGCCGTGGAGCATTTGGCGCGGGGCGGCTTCACCTCTTTGCCGCGCCCCATCCTCAACCGTTTCGGGGATTCCTGCAGCCGCGCCTTTAACGGCTATTATTCCATCAGCGACTGGATAGAAGGCCGCCCCTTGCGTCTGGGCGAAGCGAACGAAGCCGTTTTAGCTGCGCGTAGCCTAGCCTCTTTGCATACCGCCTCGCAGGGCTTTATGCCGCGCGGCGAACCCTTTTTCCGTTTGCCCGCGCGGGAAACGGCTTCCGCCATGCTGGCCTATCGCAATATGTCGCTCGCCGGCCCGCGTTGGCGTGAAGGGCTTTCCTTCGTTTACGCGCAGGCGGCCGCGGTTCTGCGCCTGCTGACCCCCGCCACAGAGCAAAAGCTGAAGCAACGCGTTTCCCAAGAGGGCGGCATCTGTCTGAGCGCAGATCTTAGCAAAGCCCTGCGGATAGACGAAGAAGGGCATGTTTTCGCGCTCGATTTCGGCGAATGGCAGCCCGGGCCAGGCGCGGTGGACGTGGCGGAACTGCTCTTGCATTGCGGTGAGCAGGGGGCGTGGCGCAGCGCGGCCTCTTGCTCCGCCTTGGAGGAATATTTGCTGCTCCGGCCCCTTCCGGACGAGGAAAGAGACCTTTTGCTGGCCGCCTTGATCCTGCCTTATGAACCGCTTATGCTTTTGCGCGGCTTCGGCGGCGGGCAATTTGACATGGGGGAGCTGGAAACGCGCTGGCAGGCCGCCTGCGGTTATGAGAAAAGCAAAATGACCTGGATCGAAGGTCTCGCGCCGCTTCTATACAGGGGCAAGAGGTGACGAAGATGAAAGCCTATCCGATTTCAACCCCACCTTTTCCGGGGTATAGGCGGCGTGGGAACAACCGTTGTCCGTAGGGGCGCACAAGAGGACGAGGAAATAGAGGGCGCAGGCGAACTTCAAGGCAAGAGGTGACGAAGATGAAAAAATGGAACGGCCCGCGCAAAGACCCCAGCCCGCAGCAGCTGCACCTGCTGG
Organism: Clostridiales bacterium; assembly: GCA_009783495.1. Classification (GTDB taxonomy): domain Bacteria; phylum Bacillota; class Dehalobacteriia; order UBA4068; family UBA4068; genus WRDJ01. The sequence continues at coordinate 2,491 of WRDJ01000045.1, forward strand.
CCAGGCAATGGGATATTGACGCGGAGAAAATCACCCGCGCGGGACGGGGCTGGCGCTTCAAAAGCGAGTGGGGAGAAAGGCTGCTGGTGGCGGCCCCCCCGGAGGAAGCATTTTTTGGCTGGCATCTGCAGCGCCACCTTTTCCGCCGCGGATTTACGCACAGCCTGCGCTATATCCCCAACAAATACGGCGACCCCTATGTCGCCTGGGAGCAAGGGGCTTTTTTCCTCCTGGACTGGCTGCCCGGTGAGGAGAGCAAAATGGAGCGGCCCTTCGACATGGTTTTTCTGGCCTCGCTGCTGGCCGGATTCCATAATTGCGCCGAAGGCCTGATGCCCGGCGACGGGCCAATCGAAGCGCCCGCCCCCGACGAAAAGCTGGCGGAGATTTTGGAAAGCAGCCCGCCGCCCCTTTTCGGCAAAGAACCGGAACTTTTCAATCGCCTGCTCAAAAAAAGCGAAAAAACTTTGGGGAAATTACCGCAAGGCAGCATGCGCCGCCTGCTCAAGACCGCCGCCAAGGAGGGGCAGGTCTGTCACGGCAAATTCCACGCCCCCGAAGTCATAGAATATTGCTCCGAGCCCTTCATCGTGGATCTTTCCGCCGCGGGCTTCGGTATGCCGGCCTGGGATTTGGCCTTTTTTCTCAACAGAAGCCTCGCGGAATCCCGCGGCGGTGCGGAAGCGGCGCGGGAGGCCCTGACTGTCTATGAGGGCAAACGCGCTCTCTCAGAGGAGGAGAAAGAACTGTTGGCCGTGGCTTCCGAGCTGCCTTTCGGCTTTTTCCGCATCATGGAACGGTGGCAACGCGGTTATATTGACGCCGATTCTTTCCGCGAACGCCTGCAGCGCGAAGCGGATTTTATGGAGGAAAAAGAGGAAAAACCCCGGCCCTTCGGCTGGATGTGAAATCAATAAAGAAAATATCAACACGGCGCCGTCGGGTATAAAAGTCTGCACGGTTACGAAAAACACACAGAGAACAGAACAAACAAAGCACCCTGACGGGCGCTTTGTTTGTTCTTTATGCTATTTTGTCCAGCTCCGAAAGCAGCTTTTTCAAAAGCTCAAGCTGCGCTTTCTGTATCTGCTTCAGCTGCTCCTTGGCTTTGTTCAATTCCTTGGGCTTGGGATTTTCCCCCAAAGCCCGGCAAAGCTCCTTGACGGCTTTCTTCTGTATCATCAACCCTTTTTCGATCTCCCTGATCTTTTCCAGATGGGCCAGTTCTCCCGCGCTCAGTTCGCCGTTTTTCGCCTTTTGCCTCATCAGCATCAGCCTGTGGTTGCCTTCTCGGATTTTTTGCAGCAGCATGGCGTTCTCCAAAGCAAACCTTTCTTTCATGTCCCGAATCTCCCGCGGGCATTTGTCATGCCCATGCCTGTGCGCCCCCGGGAAGCCTTTGTCGCGCATCTCGAAGCGCTTGCCTTCTCCCGGCCGGTGATCCGACGGGCTTTGCGCGAGCGCCGTCGCGGAGAAGAGAAAGACCATCGCCAGGGCCAGCGCCGCTATTATTTGTTTTTTCATGGCAGCCTCCTTAAAAAGTATTTTCCGCCCTATTATTCCCGGAAAAATAAATAAAAAAGCTGCAAAATTTTGACAGCGGAGGCAACACAGGCGGGTGTTGCGTCTGAGTCCCATCCGCTCACGCATTTATTATTTCAATGCAAACGGCAATTCGCCGTTTGCTTCACACTCTGCCCTCTCGCCTCTGTCTTCATTCGCTCACGGCTCCTTGAAGCCCTTTTTCCTGAACAGCCATTTGAAAAACGGGATAACGGCGAAGATCACGAAAAACACGCGGAAAAGCTGATATGAAGCAACCAGAGAAACCTTGGCCTCCACCATGATGGCCGTGATGCCCATTTCGGCCATGCCGCCCGGCGCGGCGGCCAGGAAGGCATCCACCAAAGTCATGTCATAAACCCTGGTCAAAATCCAGCCAACGCCCAAGGTCGCGCCGATTAAGAGGATATTACCCAAAACGGCCATGGTGAGCAGGCGCGGCCAATTATCCACCTTTTCCATATCGAGGATCTGCGCCAGATAGACCCCGATGCTCATCTGCGCCAGCATGGTCAGCGGCCCGGGCACGGCGGGCCCGTTAAGCCCCAGGCAACTCAGGGCCGCGGCGCCGAAAATGGCCCCGCTCAAAAACGCCGAGGGGAAGCGCACGCGCAAAAAAAGCCGGATCACGCCCGCCACCGCCAAAACATAAAGCGGCAGAAACTTATAATGCTCCCAGTCGAATTCGAGGCCGGTCTTGACCAGATTGGTATCCACCGGCCCCTTGATCATCACGTTCACCACGATGAAGGGCACGAGAAAAGCCGTGGCCAGCAGGCGGATGCTCTGCATGGCGGCCACGGGCGCGGCTTCCACGCCCGTGATTTCTTCGCCCAGGATCACCATTTGCGAAAAGGCTCCCGGAGTATGCGCCACCAGCGCCGACTTGAGCTTTATGCCCAGAAAGCGGCGCGAGACGAAGGCCAGCCCGACGGTGCAGAAAAAGAGCAGCAGGGTGGAAAAGAGCATGCCGGGGAAGTTTAGCGCCACTTCATGCGCGGCCTCGGCGGTGAAGGAAACGCCCAGCATATAGCCGAAAACGACCAGGCCGGCGTCGCGCAGGTAAAGCGGGAATCCGGCTTTTCTTTTGAGCGCATATTTCCAGACCAGGCAGGCCATGGCGGCGCCGAACATCCAGGGCAGGGGGAATTTAAGCAGGTAAAAGAGCGCCCCGCCCAAAAGAGAAACGGCTATCGTTTCCAGAATTACCAGCACGTTAAGCCCATCTATCTATATGTTAATTCCCGGCGACCCTATTCCCCCTGCCCTCTTACTTCTGCCCTCTGCCTCCCCACCCCCTGACCCCCTCCCCAAGGAGGGGGAACGAGTTTTTTATAGGGGGCGTTGGCCTAGGGCCAACGCCCCCTATAAAAAGTGGTGATAAGCACATTTAGGCTTTTCGCTTCCCGGCGGCTTGCCTTGCTGCGGCTTTGGCTATCTACAAACATGTTTAACAATTTCGCCAAAATTGTTTTGCTCCTGAAGACCGCCTCTTTCCTTAATCATTTCAAGTATTCGTAACCGTTGTTTCATAGAAAACCTATCTATTGCAAGTCCTCTTTTCTTGCCGTCAATACAATCGAATACCAGAGAAAAATTCACCAAATCATAACTATTGACAGTACAACTTAGCAGTTGACTGCACTCAACATCCATTTTTTCTAATGGTATAAATGTACCCGCTGGTACATTTGTCTTATTCGCAAAAATCTTTGTTCCAATAAAAGTTATTTTAAAAGTAGAATTCTGTGATAGCGACTTTATTAAGAAGATAACCTACCACAACAGAAGAAACTAAACAAAAAACAAACCTTCCATAGCTTTTTTCAACAAAAAGAGAAATGAACGAAACTGCTAATAAAACAACAGGGACTACCAGAACACCAATCCACAGATATGTAGTTTGAAAGCTATTCGGTCTTATGATTATTGGCTTATCTGTATTCATAATAACCTCCTTTCCTTCGCCAAGCGACGGAACAGCAAAAGCACACTTAAACAAGTATCCAAAAGCAGCGAGCGGAACAAGGCGCGTCAAGCCGAGGGAGCCGAACGTATAGCGTAATACGTGAGCGGCCGAGGCGCTAAACACACACGAGGAGCTAAAAGTGGCAAGCAGTACAAGGAAACCGCGAACCGCGACCGCAGGCGTACTCGTTTGTACGTCGAGGATCGCGGAGACCACCCCAAAAATCTAAAGATTTTCGGGG
>WRDJ01000046.1 GCA_009783495.1 Clostridiales bacterium
CAATCAATTTCTGCGGCCTAATTTTAACAATAATTTTTCGATAAAGCCAGCAGGCAAGGAAAGTGCCGCTTGGCATGAAAACCGCCTGGCAGGCCAGGTATAACCCCACGCTCGTAACGCCCAGCTTCCCCAAAGCCGTATCGGCAATGAGCAGCGCCAGCATGTGATACAGATAGATATTATAGCTTTCCGCGTTTATGAAGACGGCAAAGCGGTTCCTGGCCGCCGGCGTTTCCGCGAGTTTCAGCATCAGCGCATATACGGCCAGGATAGCGGCGAAGAAATATGTATATTGCACCACGCCGAGGGTGTTGTGCCCGATCCCTTTGCTGTAAGCGAGATAGACAAAATATAGGTTGGCCGTCAGGATGGCGGCAAAAAAAACAGAAATGCCTTTGGTGTTTCTGCGGATCATCTCCGCGAAAGCTTCATAATGCTTTCCGGCATAGCAGCCGGCCAGCCAAAACGCCAGATAAGTGATAAAAAAACGGCTTTGATGCTGCCAGACAAAGCCCGGCGCCCATTGGGAGAGCGCCACGCGCAAGCTTTCGGTAAAAATTATCATCACAAAAATTGCCATAGGAATGGCCAGAAGCGCGTCCATTTTGCCCGTCAGCCAACGCCAAAACGGGACCAGAAGGTAGAATTGCACTATTACGACGACGAAATATAAATGCACGGCGGCATCGCCGAGCAAATAAGACCTGACGAATTGCCCGGGATAAAAATCGCGGCCCTGCAGCAAAAAATAAACCCAGTATATCGTCACCGCGATCAAATACGGCACGACGATTTTTTTGAGGCGGCGCAGAAGGAACGGCTTATACCCGGGATATTCGGCGCGGAAAAGTTTGAGGGCGCTGAGAAAAATGAAGCCGTAAACGGCGGCTGAAGCGGCCTGCCAGGGGATATATACCAGTATGTATTGCCAAGAATCTTTATCCGCCCTGGACACCGCGTCGGAAAGCAGGTGCACCATCAGGACGCAGAGGCAGAAGAGCGCGTTCGCCAGCGATATTTCTTTTTTCAGGCTTTTCATTACGCATCCCTCGATAAAACGCTATTTCGACGCCATTATACAAAAAAAGACCCGGAAAAGCAATCCGAATCTTTTCTTAATTTAAATGTGTCATTGAGAGGGGCTTGCGGCGGCGCAAACCAGAATGAACACGAAAATTCAAGATGGAAATAAGAATAACATCCAGAGGGTTAAAAAGGCAAATGCGCAAAGAAAAGAGACGATCATCGCCGCCGCGAAACATATCACTTTCCTGCCGGCCGGCTGTTTCCTGATCTCTTTCCCCGAGATGAAGAAAAAGGCCAAAGCGATGGCAAGCACAAATGATACGGAAACAGTTGTGGGGCCGAGGTTGGAAGCAATGCGCAACCACAACAAAAGATTGAAACCGAGCCACCAGACAAACGAAGAAGCAGCCGCAAGAGCGATCATCAAAGCGCCTCTCTTGAGCAAATATCCACTTTTAACCATATAATCCCCCCCCGTTTATACTGGCATTTTGTTCATTGGGAGCAACTTCCCCCCTATTCCCGCGGGCGCATGGCCGGGAACAAAATCACGTCGCGGATGGAGGCGGAATCGGTGAGGAACATGATCAGGCGGTCAATGCCGACGCCCAGGCCGCCGGTGGGCGGCATGCCGTGTTCAAGGGCGCGCAGGAAATCCTCGTCCGTTTCGTTTGCCTCCTCGTTGCCCCCGGCGCGCTCCAGCGCCTGCGCCTCGAAGCGTTCGCGCTGGTCAATGGGGTCGTTCAGCTCGGAATAGGCGTTGGCCAGCTCGCGGCCATAGACAAAGGCCTCGAAACGATAGGTCAGGCGCGGATCGTCCTTATGTTTTTTGGTGAGCGGCGAGATTTCGATGGGGTAATCGAGGATGAAGGTGGGCTGGATGAGGTTTTGCTCCACTTTCTGCTCGAAAAAGGCGTTGATGATCTGCCCGCGCCCGGCCCCGCTTTCAAATTCGACGCCGCAGGCCTGCGCGGCGGCTCGCGCTTCCTCATCCCCGGCAATGGCGGAAAAATCAATTCCGGCATATTGTTTTATGGCCTCGAACATGGTCATCCTGCGCCAAGGCGCGGCGAAGCAAAGCTCCGTCCCTTGATAGACAACCGTGTCGCCGCCCAAAACTTCGGCCGCCACGGCGGAAATGAGGCTTTCCGTCAGCTCCATCATGCCGTGATAATCGCTGAAGGCCTGGTAAAGCTCCAACATGGTGAATTCCGGGTTATGCTTGATGGAAATGCCCTCGTTGCGGAAAACGCGCCCGATTTCATAGACTTTCTCCATGCCGCCCACGATCAGCCGCTTCAAGGGCAGCTCCAGAGCGATGCGCATATAAAGGTCAATGTCAAGGGCATTATGATGCGTGACGAAGGGCCGTGCCGCCGCACCCCCCGCGACGGCGTGCATGGTGGGCGTCTCCACTTCCAGAAAGCCCAGCCCATCCAGATGCCGCCGCATGGCGCTGATGACCTTGCTGCGGGTGATGAAGGTCTTTTTCACCTCCGGGTTGACGATCAGGTCGAGATAGCGCTGGCGGTAGCGCGTTTCCACATCCTTCAGCCCATGCCATTTTTCCGGCAGCGAGCGCAGGCTCTTGGTGAGGAAAACCAATTCCCGCGCTTTGAGCGAGATCTCCCCGCGCTGCGTTTTGAAAACCGTGCCGCGCGCCCCGGCAATGTCGCCGATGTCCCATAACAGGAAGGATTTAAAGGCCTCTTCCCCCACCGCGTCCTCGCGGATATAAAGCTGCAGCGCGCCCGCAAAATCCGTGACGGTGACGAAAGCGGCCTTGCCATGCTCACGGATGGCCGTCACCCGTCCACAAACAGCGGCTGTTTGCCCCTCCAATTCCGCGAAAGCGGCCAGAACCTGCGCCGTGCTGTGGCTGCGCTCAAACCTGGCACCGAAGGGGTCGGTGCCCATTTCCCGCAGGGCGGCCATTTTATTCAGGCGCGCCTGTTGTTGTTCGCTGATTTCCTGTTCCATAAAAACGTCCTTTCCGGCCCGCGTCAGGGCCGCGTGTTCGCAATTTGCTTACTTTAATCATAATAATACAACAGTAAGCAAATTTCAAACCCATTTTTTTCGCGGGGGCGGAGGGTTTGCGCCCGAAGTATGGAATAAGAGATTTATCATACTAATAGTGCGGCAAAACTTTGTAACAGACGGTTGGCGGAAGAAAGGATTTTGCACGGTGGCGGATATTATTTTATTGGCATTTCTGCTCTTGGGAATCTTCATGGGTTGGCGCAAGGGCACCATCAACGTTTTGGGGGGCATCGGCGCGATCATTTTCGGCTACATCGCCGCCCGCAATTTTTCCGCCTATTTGGCGGTGGCCATAACGGATCTCTTCCCCGTCATCGCGCCCAAGACGGAGCCAAGCGATGCCAAAGGCCTGCTCTCCGCCTTTATTGATATGGAGGTTGTCGCCAACCGCATCGTGCAGGTTTTGGCTTTCATCATCATTTTTGTGGTGGTCTCCTTTGTCATCAAAAAACTGGCCCATTTCCTCTCTGATCTTCTGCGCAATACGCTGGTGGGCAAACTTAACAGCGCCATCGGCGCTTTCCTGGGCTTTCTCTTCGCGATCTTGCTGACGGCCATCGCCATTGACATGGTTCTGCCCGTTTTTGCCCGCTTCTCCTGGGGGGAGAACGCCTTGGCCTTTGTCGCCGGCTCACAAATCATTTTGCCTTCGGTCTATGCCTTTGTCGGCGTTTTGATCGCCAATTTGCCGAGGATAGCGGAGCTATATAAACAGGGCTGACCATGCGAAAGGAGGTGGTGTTTATGACCAAGGAACGTCTCACGCAACTGACCATGAGCGCCGGCTGAGCGGCCAAATGGGGTCCGGCGGATCTCTCTCAAATCATGGCGCGATTGCCTGTTTTCAAGCACGAGGATCTTTTGGTCAGCGGCGGCGATTTCGACGACGCCGGTGTTTTTCGCTTGCGCGAAGACCTGGCGATCATCCAGACCTTGGATTTTTTCACCCCCGTGGTGGACGACCCCTTCCTTTTCGGGCAGATTGCCGCCGCCAATGCATTAAGCGACGTTTATGCCATGGGCGGGACGCCGCTCACCGCCATGAATATCGCCGCCTTCCCGCGTTGCGCGAATATTGAGACTTTTTCCCTGATCTTGCAGGGCGGGGCACAGAAAATCGGGGAAGCCGGGGCTTTTCTGCTGGGCGGTCATACCATTGAAGATAAAGAACCGAAATACGGCCTTTCCGTGACGGGAACGGTTCACCCGGACCGCGTCGTGAGGAACAGCGGCGCCTGCGAGGGAGACCTGCTTTTTCTCACCAAGAGGCTGGGCGTGGGCATAATCTGCTCGGCCATCAAGGGCGGCGCGGTCAAGGAGGAAGAAGCGGCGGCGGTTTTGCGGGAAATGGCCGCCCTCAACCGGGAAGCCGCCTTCGCCATGAATAAAAGCGGCCTGCGCGGCGCCACCGACGTCACGGGCTTCGGCCTTTTGGGGCATTTGCATGAGATGTGCGAGGCTTCCCGGCTGGCCGCCGAGGTTTGGGCGGATGCCCTGCCCGTCTGGCCGCAAGCCATCGAGCTGGCCAAAGACGGGTTGATCCCGGCGGGGGCGCACCGCAACCGCGATTTCCTGCGCGAAAAAACGGAATTCGTCAACACGCCCCGGCACTTGCAGGACATCATGTTCGACCCGCAGACCAGCGGCGGCCTTTTGCTGGCCGCGCCCCCCGCCAAGGCGGGCAAGCTGGAAAGCGACCTGGAGCGCGCCGGTGTTGGTTATGCCATAATCGGCAAGATGAGGACGGGCCGCGGCATCCGTATTCTTGATCGTCGCTAAACCACCCCAAAAAGCAGAAAAGCGCCTTTTGGGGACCCCGGTCTTGGCAGCGCATCCCGGCGCCGCATGGACAGAGGCCGGAGGGCAGAAAAAGACAAGGCTTCTCGTTAGCACTCTCCCTCTCCCTCTCCCTCTCCCTCTCCCTCCTTCTCCTTGCTCTGCCCGCTGCTTTTAACTCCTTCATTAGCGGCGAGCCAAAACTACCGTAATAAAAAAAGGAGACTCAATATGGAAAAACTCATTGACGCGCGGGGCATGGAATGCCCCATGCCGGTCGTCATAACCAAAAAAGCCCTGACCGACCTAGATTCCGGCAAGGTCGTCGCCTTGGTGGATAACGAGGAAGCCAAAGATAATATCCTGCGCCTGGCTGACAACCTCAAGCTTTCCGCCACCGTGCGGCGGCAGGCCGGCGAGTTTTCCGTGGAGATCAGCAAGCCCTCCCAGGAAAAGAGGCCCTTCCCCGCCTTGGAAACCTCCGCCGCCTCGATTGCGGCGGATTGGGTTTTGCTCGTCACCGGGGAAACCATCGGCCGGGGCAGCGAAGAACTGGGCGGGGTTTTGCTCAAGACGTTCTTTTATGCGCTTCTCTCGGCGGAATTTCCCCCCGCGGTGATCATTTTTATGAACGGCGGAGTCAAGCTGACCTGCCAAGGCTCGCCGGTTTTGGAGCATATCCTCGCTTTGCAGGCCAAGGGCAGCCGCGTGCTTTCCTGCGGCGCCTGCCTGGATTATTTCAAGCTGAAAACCCGGCTTTGCGCCGGAGCGGTCAGCAATATGTATGACATCGCGCAGACCATGGCGCAAACCCCTAAGCTGGTAACTCTTTAAAATTTGTCAGGAGGCTCGTGCAATGTGGATTTATGAACAACCCTGGAGTTCCATCATCAAAATCGTCGTGGTGCTTATCATTACATATGTGCTGATCAAAATTTTCAGCAAGATCTTCAACAAAAGCATGCAGCGCCACATCAAGCGCGGCAATGCCCGCATTTCCACGCTTATGGCCTTATTGCGCAGCGCCGTGGTCTATATCATCGCCTTTATCGGCGGGATGGTAATCCTGCAGACGGTCGGCGTGAGCGTCGCCCCCATCTTGGCCTCGGCCGGCATAGTGAGCATCGCGGTTGGCTTCGGGGCGCAAAGCCTGATCAAGGACATCATTTCCGGGTTTTTCATATTATTTGAGAATTGCTATGCGGTGGGCGATTATATCCAGGTGGGCAGCATCAGCGGCTTCTGCGAGGAACTGGGCCTGCGCACTACCAAGCTGCGCGATTGGGGCGGCGAGCTTCACGTCATCCCCAACGGGCAGGTGGCCCAGCTCACCAACTTCTCGCGCGGCAACCTCAACACCAATGTGGATATCCCCGTGCC
>WRDJ01000047.1 GCA_009783495.1 Clostridiales bacterium
CCCCTCCGCCTAACGCCAGCACCAGGTCGCTTCTGCCAAACTCCATGCCGCTGAAGGCGTCAAATACCCGTTCCAGTGCGATAATTGACTTGCTGCCCTCGCCGCGCGGCATAACCACCGGCGTGATGGGGAAACCCGCGCAGGCCCGCAAAAGCCTTGCGCCGTATAGCTCCCAAACCAGTTCGTCGCTGACCACAGCGGCCTTTTTGCCGTGCCAGACCGCGGAGAGCAGCTCTCCGGCCTTGTCCAGCAAGCCCGCCCCGATATGGATCTCATAGGCGTTTCCCGGAATGTCAACCGTCAGGGTATTCATCGTTTGAGCATCTCCCTTTTGTTTTCGCCGGCCCTTTCAAGCAGCGCGTAAAGCGCGGCCTTGTCTCCGCTTTCCAGGGCTTTGCGCACTTGCGAGAGCCTTTGCGCAAAATTGTCCAGCTGCTGCAAGAGCGGCTCTTTGTTCATCAGAAGCAATTCGCTCCACATGCCGGGGTTGATATTAGCGATGCGCGTGCAGTCGCGGAAGGCCCCGGCCGTGAAGGCGCCGCTCGTTTGCGGGTGGAAATCCATGCAGAGCGCCGCCGCGGAAACATGCATCAATCCGCTGGTATAGGCGATGATCTCGTCATGCGTTCGCGCGTTCGTCACAGCGATTTTCGTGGCGCCGATGTGGGCGGCCAAGCCGTGCATCAATTCCACGCTTTCTGCTTTAGTCCCGTCAAGCGGCACGATGATGAAGCCGGCGCCGCGGAAAAGGCCCGGTTCGGCGTTGGCGAAGCCTTCCACCTCTTTGCCGGCCATTGGGTGAATGCCCACATAATCCACGCCTTCGGGCAGCAGGGCCGCGATCTCCTGATAGAGCGGCGTTTTCACCCCGCAGATGTCGGTTATGACGCAACCGGGCGGCAAATGGCCCGCGTATTCCTGCATGATCTCGATTACGCTGTGCGGATAGACGCAGAGGATCACCAGCTCCGCCCCTTGCAGGCTTTGCGGGATATTCTGCGCCGCCCGCTCAATGGCGCCGTTTGCCAGGGCCGCCTGCATGGTCTGCCCGTCAATGTCGAAACCGGTGAGGCGGCAAGCGCGGAAGCCCTTCAGGGCATAAGCCAAGGAGCCGCCCAAAAGCCCCAGGCCGATAATCGTAATATTCATAAAGCCGCCTTTCCGTCGTTCACCTGTAAATAAAGTGTTTGTATAAGGGGAAGTTCCATAAGACCACGCAGCAGCTCACCAAAAGTTTTGAGATATATTTATCAACGAGCAGGCAATCCGTGAAGGCATAGATGAGCAGGCTGGTGAGGGCCAGGTTGAAGCAAAAGAGCGCCAGATAGCGGGCCGCCTGCCGCCAGAAAATTCCTTTGCTTTTGAAAGTGAAAAGCCTGTTGAGCAAAAAGATCATCCAGAATTTCAAGGTATAGACGATGGCGTTGGAGATATAATATTTCAGCCCCAAAAGCTCGTTGCAAAGCGCGTAGAGCAAAAATTCCACGGCAAAGGCGCTGCCGCCGACCATCACATAATGGACGAACTGCGTTTTGGTCTCTTTATCTATGCTTTTGAGATAATTCTTCACCGGCCGCCCCGCACCCCGCTTCCCGGCAGTTTTGATAGGGTTTCGATAAATCCTTATTATCTCCTGCTTTATACCATTTTGCCCCGAGGGCGCGATGCACGCCCCTGCGAATAACGGTTATAAAAAAAATATTATTATAAATTGAAAAAGGCACCGCCGCTTGGGAACTTTATTAGCAAACTAATGGTCATATATGGCAAAAGCGCTTTTCCCGGGGAACTGTGGGAGAGGAAAAAACACGGGCAAGCCGAATGATATGAATTACGGGGTGATATAATTGAAAAAATGCGGATTCTTATTGTTTATCATCGCTTCCTTGTTGTTAGCTTTCTGCCTAAGCGCGGCCGCCGAAACCCCGACTTTCAGCAAGTATTTTGACAACGAAAAGGATATGATAAAATCCCTCAAGGCATATATCAAGGATTATCCCGATGTGTTCCCGAATCCTTTGGCTTTCGCGGAAGGCAACCCGGATTATCATTTGGAAAACCGGCAGGTGCTTTTGCCGGAGATAACAAACCCGGGGGTTGTTTTAGAACAATGCGGTTATGGAGAAAGCAGTTGGGGCATCGGCGTGAATTATCTATTTTATTCTTTCAAGAACGGTTCCGGGGAGCAGTTTCGCCTTTTGCTGTATCACGGGATGAGCGCCGAGCAGATGCAAGAAAACTTCATGCAATACCGGTATAACGAAGCGTGGACGGACATCCAGCAGGGCGTTTATAACGATATGCCCTATTTCGCTTACAGAGATAACGATATTGACTATAGGTATTACCTGCTAATCGGCGACATAGTGGTTCATGTCATTGATTACGAGCCTTTTTCGGAAAGCAGGATTGACTTGATCCGTTATAAAGAAAGCAAACTCTTCCTGCCGGTCTTTGTCGCAGGCGGCGGCGACGGGGTAACCATGCTCCTTCTCAATGACGTCAAGCCGTTTGACGCGCGCGTTTTGCTTTTCGGCGCGGCCGCCGTTCTGGCGCTTGGTATAATTGCCGGTATTATTTGGGCAAAAAAGAAAGTAACTATAAAATAACTTTAAATAATAAACACAAATTTTAAGGAGGTCTAAACATGAAAAGCAAGGGTATTCTCGTCGCCGTAGTTTCACTGTTGATTGTCGGGGTGGCCGTTTTGCTTCCCTTCGCCCTTCCCGGCAATACCCCGAACACCGCGGGGGCCGCGCCGGAGCTGGTGGGGACCATGGACAACTATATCTCCCTAATGAACGATTTCCAGCAAAGGAACAACTCGTCTCACAACGGCGGCTGGGATCTCTTAGAGCGCGATACCGCTGCGCCTTCTTGGCCACCCGTGCCTGAGTCCTCGGCGCCGTCACTAGATGAATCCAAGTCTTCCAACGATTCCTCCAACGATTCCCCCGGCGGCAACCCCGACCACTCCAAGACCAATACCCAGGTGGAGGGCGTGGACGAAGCCGACATCATCAAAAACGACGGCGAATATATCTATACGGTTAATGCGAGCGGCCTTTCCATCGTCAAGGCCTGGCCGGTTGAGCAAATGCGCCTGGTGGGCGGCGTCACATATGAAAACACCAATTTCCGGCCCCGGGAGATTTATATAGACGGCAACCTGCTGATTGCCCTCGGCTCTTCCTGGACCAAGGTGCCGTATAACCCCTATCATAGCGACGAAACCACGGAAAAGCCCAACATCGGCGTTCCCGAAGACCCGGCCGAGGCCTCGCCGTATGTCTATTATAAATACATCTACAGCGCCAAGGTCATCGTCTATGACATTTCCGACAAGGCCAACCCGCAAGTCATCCGCGAGGCCGAGTTGGAAGGCGACCTGCTTTCCTCGCGCAAGATCGGTTCCTGCCTCTATTTCGTCACCAACAAGAGCTTTTATTATTATGACGTCCCGGAAAACGAAGAGGATATCTTGCCCCGTTACAGCGACAGCATTGAGGGCGAAGGACAAAACCTCATCGGCTTCGACAGCATATATTATTTCCCTAACTTCCAAAGCACCAACTTCATGACGGTGGCCGGGCTGGATCTCAGCGATATTGATTCCAAGCTGAACTTCTCCACCTATATGGGCAGCGGCCAAAACATCTATGTTTCCGCGGATAATATGTATGTCGCTTCCGCAGTTTGGGGCTATGGCGGCTTCTTCGTCAGAAGTTTTTACTGTGAGACGGAAATCTTCAAGTTCGCGCTGAAAAACGGCGAGGCGCAATATGTAGCCACGGGAACAATCAACGGCTGCATCTTAAACCAGTTCTCCATGGATGAGCATAAAGGCTACCTGCGCGTTGCCACCACCACCGGCAAGGCCAACAGCCTCTATGTCTTAGACGGCGAGCTGAACATCGTGGGCGATATCACGAATATCGCGCCCGGCGAACAGATCAAATCCGTGCGCTTCATGGGCGAGCGCGGTTATATGGTGACTTTTGTGCAGACCGACCCGCTTTTCGCCATTGACCTGAAAGACCCGAAGAACCCGAAGGTGATGGGCGAACTGAAAATCCCCGGCTACAGCACCTATCTGCACCCCTATGACGAAAACCACCTCATCGGCTTCGGCTATGACACCGAGGTCAACGAAAACGGCGGCGTCTTAACTCTGGGGCTGAAGCTGGCTATCTTCGACGTCACGGACATCACCAACCCCATTGAGATGTATGTTGAGAAAATCGGCGACCGCGGCTCATCCTCCCCCCTGCTCTATGACCACAAAGCCCTGCTCTTCGACAAGGAAAAGGGCCTGCTCGCCATCCCCGTCACCGTCTATGATACCAAGGACGCAAACGGCGCCGAATGGTTTTACCCCGTGTTCACTTTCCAGGGCGTTTATGTCTATGACATCAGCTTGGATAAAGGCTTCCAGCTCAAAGGGGAAATCAGCCAGCTCGACACTGATGATATGGCGAGAGTTGGCGCCAACTACGACAAATTTATCGAGCGGGTCGTTTATATCGGGCAAAATTTCTATACGCTTTCCCCCGGCTATCTCATGGCCAGCGACATGGCCACCTTCGCAACGAAGGGCATCGTGCAGCTGGTGAGCAAGGAAAACAAATACGATTATTATTACAACAAGTAAACGGAAAGTTTATTGACAGGAGAGGGCGGCCGGTGGCCGCCCTCTCCTTTTGTGTTTTTCATTGGTTCCGCGACCGGCGATCAGGGCCCGTAAATCTGTTGCCCTGAAGTCAGTTCTTTGGCCGCTTCCGGCGTATAGGTGGATTCCGCGATGGCGATCATGGTTTCCACATCGAAGAGACCGGCTGTGCCCCAGAAACGCAACTCATAGAAAACATCCCCGTCGTTCCAATAGAGAACTATTGAAGGATTCGTAACTAATCCTGTGTAAAACAACAACGCCTCATTGTCTCCGACCATCAAATATTGCGCCTGCCCGAGCACCAAGTTGGGCTCCCTGCCCCCGTTGCCGATAATAATGGGCTCCATGCTGTCCTCGCCGCCCAAATAGTATTGTCTCAGGTTTACATGCCCGCCAGCCCAGCTGTAAGCCACTTGGGCCTCCCAGTATTTCTCGTTTCCAAGTTTCGAAACGACCGACCCCACAGTCATGCTTTCCTTCAAGGCTCCCGGCAACGGGATATAGGTCAGCCCCTTGACGGTAAAAGGAGCGGCCAGCTGGGTTTCCCCGATTGTTGCGTATTCAATCATGCTTTTGATTTCTCTATCCGCAAAGCTTGTGCCGTTGTAAACAACGCTGCCGTCATAGCTTCCCTGCAGCGGCTGCTCCGGCGGCGGCGCGTCATTCAGCAGATGCGCGGGCAGATCGGCCGGCGCGCCGATGCCGGGCAGCTTGCCGTTAGCCGCTTTCCAGCCGTTCGCCGCCGTGAAGCGCCCGCCCAAGGTGCCGTCGGCCAGGATGGCCGCCGACATTATGTCTGCGCCATCCGCTTTGTCAGCGCCCTTATTAAGGGCTTTCGTATTGCCGAAAACCGTCACAACCATGCCGTAAAAAGCCACGTTGCCGGACAATGCTTTTTCGTAATCTTGCGCCATATATCCCACGCGCCCGACATAACGATCGCCTGTTACGCTGGGGTTAAGCGCCGCGCAGTTTTCGATGCCCGCGCTGTCGCTGTTTGCAATCGAGAAATAGCCTGCCAAACCGCCCGCAGAGTTCCCGCAATTGACATTTACGTTTACGACGCCAAGGTTTTTTACTGTGCCGTAAACCGTACCAAATAACCCCGAATAGGAGGTATCTGTGTTTATATAAAGCCCTGTGATAGTTTTGCCGTTGCCGTCAAAAGTGCCGCTAAAATATTCCTTTTGCGCCCCAATCGGCGTCCAGCCCTTTCCGCTGTTATAACTCTGACCGTAAGCGGAAAGGTCCAGATTGTTTGAAAGTATGATAGTTTTCCCGGAAAAACGGTTGCCGGCGTTGGTAAGCACAGCAAGCCCCGCCAGCTGGTCGGCGGTGCTTATAGTATAGGTATCGGAATCTTCTGCGTACCACCAAGCCGTATCCGGCGTACCCGCCGCACTAACGCTAATCTGCAAAGTGTTCAGCAGCCCGCACAGCATAACAACCGCTAAAAATA
>WRDJ01000048.1 GCA_009783495.1 Clostridiales bacterium
CTGGCCTTGGCTTCCGCCATAGCAAGGCGAATCTTCCGCGCCGCCTGCGCGAAAGGCTCCGCATCCACGCCGCCGTTATTGATGACCAGCGGTTTTTTTTGCGCGGCGATTATCTTATAAAGCTCGGAACAGGTGCGCGGCCAATCGCACCCCGCCGCGGGGGTGACGCAAACGGCTTCGGCGGCGATCTCCACTTCGGCAACGCCTGCCAGCGCCGCGATTTTGGCCGGAAGGGAACGCGCGCCAGCATATTGCCAGACGAGGAAAAAGACGGCGGCAAAAAAAACGGCCGCTCCCGCCACTCTTAACGCTTTTTTCATCTCCGCGCTCACCGCCAACCCCTCCTTAATTCTTCATGCAGGTTCGCCTTGATTCCACAGAGATTATAACAAAAAAAGCCCGGCTTTTCCTTATGAAATGCCTGGCAATTCGCTTGACCGAACAGGTTTTTTATATTTATGCAGGGATATGACGAGGAAATTTCTTATACCAATTATTGCATTTTTATGAATATGAGGGGTGGGGGGGCGGGTCGCATCCCTCATGTCTTCTCGCCATAGAGGTCATAGACGCCGGCGGAAGTGACGCGCACCTTAACGAAGGAGCCAGTTTCCACCTGCTCCCCGCCGCTGAAATAAACCAGGCCGTCCACCTCCGGCGCGTGAAAGGCGCTGCGCCCGAAATACAGGCCGTCCTCTCCCCCGCCCTCCACCAGGACGTCAAGCTCGCGGCGGATGAACCCGCGCATTTTCTCCGCCGAGAGCCCGGCCAGAAGCGACATGGTCTTGTGCAGGCGCACGTCTTTGGTTTTTTGCGCCACCTGCGCGGGCAGGCGGGCGGCGGCGGTGCCGTCCTCCTTGCTGTAAGCGAAAACGCCCACCCAGTCGAAACGCGCCTCGCTTAAAAAACCGAGCAGGTTTTGCCAGGCCGTGCGGGTCTCGCCGGGGAAACCGACCATCACGGTGGTGCGCAGGGCGGCGTCCGGCAGATATTCGCGGATGAGCGCGATTTTTTCCAGCAGAGATTGCCGCGTATCTGACCGGTTCATGGCGGCGAGAACGCCGTCGTCGGCATGCTGCAGGGGCAGGTCGAGATAATGACAGATATTTTCGTGTTCGGCCATCACGCGCAAAAGCTCCGGCCCGATCAGCCGCGGGTAGCTATACATCAGGCGAATCCAAACAAAGGGCAGGGCGGCCAGCTCACGCAGAAGCTGCGGCAGTACGAACTCGCCGTAGAGATCAAAGCCATAGCCGGTGGTATCCTGCGCCACCAAAATCAGCTCCTTGACCCCTTTTTGCGCCAAAAGCCGCGCCTCAGCCAGAATATCCGGCATGGGGCGGCTTTGATAGACCCCGCGCAACTGCGGGATCAGGCAATAGGAGCAGCGGTTGTTGCAGCCGTCGGCGATTTTCAGATAGGCCGTATAAGGCGGCGTGGATAATATGCGCAAGAGGTGAATGTCCCCGCAGGGGGCGGGCGGGCCTTCGCCAAGACCCAGTTTTTCGCGGATGAGCGGCACGACCTCCCTGATTTGCCCCGGGCCCAGCGCGGCGTCAATTTCCGGCATGGCGGAAAGCATTTCCGCGGCATATTTTTGCGGCATGCAGCCTGCCGCCAGCAAAAGGCGGCAGCGGCCCTCTTGCTTATAGGCGGCCAGGCGCAAAATGGCGGCGATGGATTCCTCCTTGGCCGAGCGGATGAAACCGCAGGTGTTGACGATGATGACTTCCGCCGCGGCGGCCTCATCCGTGAGGGTGAAGCCGCATGCCCGCAAAAGCCCGCTCATGGCCTCGCCGTCCACCAGGTTTTTCACGCAACCCAGACTATAAAGATATACATTCATTTTCTTCTCCTCAATAAACACAACTCCGCCGTCCCTCCCCGCAATCTTTGTCGCGCGGTGAAGGACGGCGGAACCTTAGAAACTTCTTTTATACAACCGTTTTATGACCCATTGTCAGGGCGAAACATAATCGGGGTGCAACTCAAATTCCGGGTCGCCTGTCAGCGGATCCCTCGGGTCGTTGATATGCTCATTGTTAATGGTGTCACCATTCTCATCCTTCTCATTCGGGACGCCTCTTGAGATGCGCACTTCACCGTCCACAAGATAGAAGAAAAAGATGTCGGGAAGGGTGTCGTTGGTGAAGGTTTGCAACTCACCATTCACCCATACCTGCACCCTGGTGGCGTCGGCAAAGGTGACCCTGATCATTTTGGCGGCTTCATATGTCACTTCATCGCCTGCCTTCATTCCATCAGGCGCTCCGGGAACAAGGGTGCTGGCAGAGCCGTCCAAACGCACGGTCGTCCAGACAGCGGCTTTGGCGAGGATCCTGATCTCCAAAGCGCCGTAAGTGGGGGTTGTGAGCGTCCAGCGCGCAAAAAGCGTTCCATAGTCGCTGGCCGTCGTGCCCGACGTGACGAGAGAACCGCCGCTGGCCGAGGTGTACCAGCCCACAAATTCATAGTCCTCGCGCACCGGCGTGGGCAACTCGAGGGGCAACCCGGCCCCGACCTGCAGCGAGAGCGGGGTCACTTCGCCCTCCATGGGATTAAAGCTGATGGTATAGACGATGCGCGTCCATTGCGCGTAAAATTTTACATCCGTCTCGATCTTCACGTCCACTCCGGCCAATCCGACCAGTTCGCCGCCGCTGGCCGCGGTGAACCAGCCGTCGAAGGTGTAATTCTGGCGCGAGGGCGTGGGCAGTTTGATGGTTTCACCGGCCTCCACTTCCTGCGAGCCGGGGCTGACGGAGCCGCTCCCGGCGTCGAAGGTGACGGTGCACATGACGGGATCGGATTCCCGCCCGTTAAGCACCAAGATGGTTATGCCTCCCCCCACCAAAAGGAGGAAAATCAACAGCGTAACGATGATCCCCTTCAAGGGACGCTGGCTGTTTCCCCAAAATTCTCTTTTCGCATCTTTCCCGTCCCCGGGCGGTTCGCCTTCGCGTTTTTTCTGACGCTGGACGGCCTCCGGATCGGGGTAGGTATGCTTGAAGATATTGACCAGGGCCTTGGCGTCGAGGCCGAGGAAATTGGCATAGGAAGTGAGAAAGCCGATGATATAGGCCCGGCCCGGCAAGACGCCATAGTTGTCCTCCTCGATGGCCTTGATATATTTGGCGGGAATTTTCGTCGCGCGCTCCACATCGGCAATGGAAGCGCCTTTTTCCAGGCGGGAATTCAGCAGGTATTCGCCAATTTGGGACATTTTACCACACCTTTCAGCTAAGATATTCGAATATTTCCCGCGCAACTTGCCGCGTCCCGTCATGCTTCAGGCAGAAATCAAAATCTTGCGAAGCGCGGGAAGGGTATTTATAGAGCGGGTCATAATACTCTGTCAATAATACTTCTACAACATAGTTGAAATTTCCTGCTTTTATTTCTTTAATCAACATTTCCACGACATTATTTCCCAGTTTTTCGCGCAGGCGGTTAAGAGCGGCGAGGATTTCTTCTTTTCTCTCTTCCGGCCGGTAATCCTCCAGCACCCTTGCCACCCGGCCCGCCATCCCGTCATAGACCAGGATGTGGCGGCCGTTTTGCATGGCCTGGTGCAAGGCCGGCGGCAAAAGCAATCTGCCGATGCGCTTGCTTTCACATTCCACGACCAGGGGTTTTTGCCTGTCGAAGCGGCGCATGGCCTGCCAGAGCGCGCTTTCAAAACTTTTCTGCGCGGGCTGGGCGGGCAGGCCCACCCCGCCGAAAACCGAGCCGCGGTTGCCGGCCAGACCTTCCAGGTCAAGCGTCTGCGCCCCTGGTATGAGCGCCAATTCCGCCAAGATGCGGGTTTTGCCCACCCCGGTCAGGCCGTGCAGCACCGCCACGGGAAAAGGGCAGGGCTGTTGGAAAAACGCGTTGACCTCGCGCCGGAATTCTTTATAGCCGCCCAGCAAGCGATGACAGGGAATGTTCATCAGCTCCGCCACCGCCTGTACGCTTTTAGAGCGCAGGCCGCCGCGCCAGCAATAGATCACCGGATCGCCCTCTGCGGAGAGCCGCCTCAATTCCTGCATCAGGGCGGGCAGCTTGGGCGTGATCAGGCGCAGGCCCAAGGAACGCGCTTCCTCCGGGTCGGCTTGTTTATAGACGGTCCCCGTTTCCGCCCTTTCGCCGTCGTCAAGAACGGGCAGGTTGAACGCGCCGGGAATACGGTCTTCCGCAAATTCCGCCGGGGAGCGCACATCCACGAACAAGGGGCGCGGCAATTCCAGGGCCTGTTTCAGCGTGAGGTCGCTCACGACGCGTTTTCCCCGAAAACGCTTTCGAATTCTTCCAGGGTCATCAGGACATTGCGCGGCTTGGAACCATCCGGGCCGCTCACCACGCCGCCTTCGCACAAAGCGTCAATCAGCCGGCCGGCCCTGGGGTTGCCGATGCTGAAGCGCCTTTGCAGGTATGAGGTGGAAGCCTGCCCGCTCATGATGATCATGCGGGCGGCCTCATAGAAAAGCTGGTCTTTGTCGCCGAATTTTTCCTCTTTCTTCTCCGCCTCCTCCTGGGCGGCCTCGATGTCCCGGCAATAAAGCGGGGAGGCCTGCGTTTTGCAATATTCCACCAGTTTTTGCGTGTCCTCTTCGCTGATGAAGGTCCCCTGCACGCGCAGAGGCTTGGAGAAGCCCACCGGGTAATAAAGCATATCCCCTTTGCCCACCAGCCGTTCCGCGCCGCTGGCATCCAGAATGGTGCGCGAATCCGTGTTGGAGGAGACGGCGAAGGCGATGCGGGAAGGGATATTGGCCTTGATCAGCCCGGTGATGACGTCCACCGAGGGCCTTTGCGTGGCCACCACCAGGTGGATGCCCGCGGCCCTGGCCATTTGCGCCAGACGGCAGATATATTCCTCCATCTCGGCCGGGGCGACGAACATCAGGTCGGAAAGCTCGTCAATGATGACCACAATATGCGGAAGCCTGCTTTGCGGATGCTTTTCGTTATAGCGGATAAAATCCTTGACCGCGGCGGAAGCGAAAAGGGTATAGCGGTTTTCCATCTCGTTCACCACCCACTTCAGGGAAGGCGCGGCCTTTTTCAGGTCGGTGACCACCGGCGAATTGAGATGCGGCAGGCCGGCATAATTGGAAAGCTCGACTTTTTTCGGGTCTATGAGCAGGAATTTCACTTCGTTGGGCTTGGCTTTATAAAGAATGCTGCAGATCAGTGAATTAAGGCAGACGCTTTTGCCCATGCCGGTAGCCCCGGCAATCAGCAAGTGCGGCATTTTGGCCAGGTCGCCCACGATGACGCTGCCGGAAATATCCTTACCCAAAGCGAAGGTGATTTTGGAGGGGTTTTCCTGAAACTCCGGGCTTTCCACCACCTCGCGGAAAAAGACCGTGGCGATCTCTTCGCGCGGGACTTCGATGCCGACCACGGAACGGCCGGGAATGGGCGCTTCGATGCGCACATCGGCAGCGGCCAAGCTCAGAGCGATGTCATCCGCCAGACTGGTGATGCGGCTGACCTTCACCCCAGGCGCCGGCTGCAATTCATAGCGAGTGACGGCGGGCCCGGCCACCACCTGGGTGACCTTAGCCTTGATGCCGAAGCTTTCCAGCGTTTCCTCAAGCACGCCCACCGAATCGGCGATGGCCTTGTTGATGCGGGTATTCTTGATCTTGATGCCTGGGGCCAGCAGCTCGGGCCGCGGCAGTTGGTAGCTTTTTTCTATCTCTTCCGGGGTGCGCACCTCCATCTTTTGCTGCGTAAAAACTTCCTTGACTTCCTTGTTCTCCCTGTTTTCCTCATTATTCTCCGCCGCCGGCTGGCTTATGCGTTTTTCAAGGCTGGGCGCAACGGGCGCGGCCTTTCCTTTGCCGCCGTTTTTATCCACCACGGGCAGAAACTCCCTGGCAAAGGCGTTCTCCGGAGGTTGCTGCAGCGGCCTTGACAGCCCTTTTTTCTCATCCACCAGCGGCGATGAGGGCTTCATTGGATAGGCGATCTGCTCGTCATGGGAGATGATGCTGAGCATCCGGCGCGGTTCATTAGCCGCCCTGGCGGGAACCTCTTCCCTGGCCCGCCTCTTGTTTTCCCGCTCCTTGGGCTTGGGCTCCCGCGTCTCCCCTTCTGGGGCCTTGAGCACGTTAAAAAAGCGCGCTATGCCGGCGC
>WRDJ01000049.1 GCA_009783495.1 Clostridiales bacterium
CCATGATTTCGATGAAGTGATAGTCGGCGCGGCCGGCGCGCACGGCATCCATCAGCTTGCGGGCATTGCCCAAGCCGTGGGCCACCGCAACTTTAACCACCAGACCGTTCAGATCTACCGAGGCTTCCTTGATGCCGCTCAAGCCACGCACCGCTTCAAAATCCAATGATTCCAAAGCGTTGCCCGTGACCACTTCATAAACCGTGCGCAAAGCGGCTTCCATGACGCCGCCGGAAGCGCCGAAAATCTCGCCGGCGCCGGTGCCCAGGCCGAATGGCAGGTCGAATTCCGAATCCGGCAGGTTGGCGAAATCAATGCCTGCCGCGCGCACCATGCGGGCCAACTCCTGCACGGTGAGGACGACGTCCACATCCGGGCCGGCCTCGGTGACGGAAAGCTCGGGGCGCTTGCACTCGAATTTCTTGGCGGTGCAGGGCATGATGGAAACGCTGTATAAATCTTTGGCGCATTTGCCGATTTTTTCGGCATAGAAGGTTTTGATGAGCGCGCCGAACATGGCCTGGGGAGAACGGCATGAGGAAAGATTATCCAGCATGTCGGGATAAAAGGTTTCGCAGAAGCGGATCCACCCGGGGCTGCAAGAGGTTATCATCGGCAATGTTCCGCCGTTCTTCACGCGCCCAAGCAGTTCGAAGCCTTCCTCATGGATGCAGAGGTCGGCGGTGAAGTCGGTGTCGAAAACCTGGTCAAAGCCCAGCATCTTCATGGCGGTCACCAGGCGGCCGGTGCTGACCACGCCGGGTTCTTCGCCCAAAGCTTCGGCCAGAGTGATGCGCACGGCGGGGGCCACCTGCCCGATAATCATTTTGCCGGCGGCGATGGCGTCGCGCACCTTGGCGGTGTCGTCCTTGACGATGAGCGCACCCACCGGGCAGGCCTGCACGCATTGACCGCAGTTGATGCAGCAGGATTCGGCCAGCGTCTGACCATAGGCGGGGGTGACGATGGAATCAATGCTGCGGTTTTCTTTGCTCAGAGCGTGGACGGTTTGCACTTCCGAGCAAGCATAGACGCAACGCTGGCAAAGAATGCATTTGGCGGGGTCGCGCACCACGGAGGGAGAGGAAATATCCTTACCCTCGGTTCTCTTGATCAACGGATAACGCAGGTCGTCGGTGAAATTCATATCCTGGGTCACGGACTGCAGTTCGCAGTTGCCGCTTCTTGAGCATTTCAGGCAATCCTGCGGGTGATGAGAGAGTATGAGCTCAAGGATGTTTTTACGCGCTTTGTTGACCTTGGCGTTGTTGGTATAGACCACCATGCCTTCGGAAACCGGAAAGGCGCAGGCCGGCTGCAACAGGCGGTTGCCCTTCACTTCCACCACGCAGATGCGGCAGTTGGCTTTCACCGCCTGGTCGGGATGATAGCAAAGGGTGGGAATTTTGATATTGGCGAGCTGGGCGGCTTCCAAAATGGTGGCCCCGGCTTTCACCTCGACCACCTGATTATCAATTGTAACTTTCGGCATTATTTGTTCCCCCTTTCACGTCCGCAGCCTTTGACGCAGAAGACGTCGCGGAAGTTATTGATGCTGGTGACAATGGCCGTGGGGGAACTTTGCCCCAAGCCGCAGAGAGAGGCGCTCATCATGGTGGAGGAAAGATCCAGCATGGTGTCGGCATAGCCTTCTTTGGCGCGGCCTTCGTTGAAAGCGGTGATCATTTGCAGCAGGCGGAAATTGCCTTCGCGGCAAGGCGTGCATTTGCCGCAGGATTCATGCACGAAAAATTCCATAATATCCTGCAAAACGTCCAGGATGCAGTTCGTCTCGTCTATGAAGAGGATGGCGCCGGAACCGAGGGTCGCGCCTTTGGCCGCGCAATTGTCTATATCCATATCCAGGTCAATCTGGTCGGCGCGCAGGAAGCTGCCGGATGAGCCGCCGGTCTGCACGGCCAGGAGCTTCTTGCCGTCCGGGCAGCCGCCGCCCACGGCGAAGAGGTCTTTTAAGTTCACGCCCATGGGAAATTCATAAACGCCGGGGTTGGCGATGTTTCCGCAGAGGGTGAAGAGCTTGGTGCCGGCGCAGGCTTCCGTGCCGATGGCCTTGAACCAGGCCGCGCCGTTTATCAGAATTTGCGCCACGTTGGCCAAAGTTTCCACGTTATTGACCACGGTGGGGGCGCCCCACAGACCGCTCACGCCGGGATAAGGCGGTTTGAAGCGCGGCTCGCCGCGTTTGCCCTCGATGGATTCGATGAGCGCCGTCTCTTCGCCGCAGACATAAGCTCCGGCGCCGGAACGCACTTCGATGTCGAAATCAAAGCCGCCACCCATGATATTTTTGCCCAAAAAACCATTGGCTCTGGCGTCAGCCAAGGCTTCGTTTAAGGAAATCAGAAGCGAGGGATATTCGGCGCGCAAATAGATGTAACCCTTATCGGCTCCCACCGCGAAACCGGCGATGGCCATGCCCTCGAAAACGCTGTTGGGGTCGCCCGCCAGGATGACCCGGTCTTTATTGGTGCCCGGTTCGCCTTCGTCGGCGTTGCAGACTATGTATTTTTGGTTGGCCGGAGTGTTCTTGACAAACTGCCACTTCAGGCCCGCGGGAAAGCCCGCGCCGCCGCGGCCGCGCAAGCCGGATTCTTTGAGCGTGCCGATGACCTGATCCTGCGTCAGGGAAAAAGCTTTCTTCAAGCCTTCATATCCGCCGGCGGCGGCATATTCGCAGGCCTTCACGGGATTGATTTTTCCCACGTTACGCAAAACGATTCTTGTTTCTTGCATCGTCCTTTTCACTTCCTCTCTTTAATATTTGGCGATGACTTCTTTGACTTTGGCGGGTGTGAGATCGCCGTAGATCTCATCGTTGATCATGACGGCGGGGGAAATGTCGCAGATTCCCAGACATTCGCAGGTTTCCAGAGTGAACTTACAGTCGTCCGTAGTCTCGCCGCAGGAAATCCCCAGCTCTTCCTCAAAGGCTTTCAGCACTTCCACGGCGCCTTTCACCTTGCAGGGAGCACTTTTGCAGACACGGATGACATATTTGCCGCGGCACTCGGTGGAAAACATGGCGTAAAAAGTGGCCACTCCATAGACCTTGACCAAAGGCAGACCCATTTCCTTGGCGATGACCGCCGCCACATCCTTGGCAACGGCATTATCCGCCACGGTTTGCGCTTCCCTCAACACCTGAATGAGCATGTCCTCCCGGCCTTTATAGGGGGCGGCGATGGCCGCCACCTTGGCCAGAACAGCCGGCTCGGTGGGTTTGGCGCTGCAATTACAACCCTTTCCTTGCATTAACTGCACCTCCGTCGGATATTTTTATTGTTTAATTGATATAAAATCAATTAGCAATACAAAAGAAAGCCCGTTTGCTTGATGCCTACAGAATTATAACAATTACACACAAAAAATGCTTTTCCTCCACGAAGTTTGGGGATTAAAGAAAAGTTCTCGCAAAAACTATGTAAATTGTTTTTGTGATAACGATTATAGCAAAAAGAAACGAGGCGGTCAATCAATAAATTTTGCCGCAAAAAAAGTGAACACCCCCGAAAGAGTGTTCACAAGGCATCGCTTATTATCACCGCTTAGCGGCGGCGCAAGGCTTTGGGCTTGCCCAAAATCTCCGCCATGATGATGCCTGAGCGCACGGATTGCTGATCCATGTTCAAGGGAAAGGCGGGGTTGGGTTTGGCGGCGGGCGGGCTTTCCTTCTCCTTCGCGGCAAAGGACGGCGCGGGACGGATCTCCGCCTTGGGAGGGGCAGGCGCAGGCTTGCGCTTGGGCTGAGCCGGCTGGACAACCGGCCTGGCAGGCGGGGCGAACGGCCCGGAAGCCGGATAGACGGGCTGCTGCGGCCGGTTGGCCGGCGGCAGGACGCGGCGGGCCTCCGCCTCCTGTTTTTTTCTCAGGTTGGAAACGAAAAAATTGACCACCGCGACGGAAATCATTATCACAAAAATAATGAGGCCGCTGTAATCGTCCATAATAAACACCCCCGGCAATTAGTGTATGCTGGCTTTGCGACGAAGCAAGAAAGTTATTTTTTCTCGGGCATGATGGTCGGCCCGCTCTCCTTGCCCATGCCGGATATGCTTTCCCTCATCTTGGTGTCGGAAACCACGTTCATCACATTGTAATAATCCATGACGCCCATGCGGCCGGAACGGAAGGCATCCGCCATGGCGCGGGGAATCTCGGCCTCGGCTTCCACCACCTTGGCCCTCATTTCCTGCACCGAAGCCACCATTTCCTGCTCACGGGCCACCGCCATGGCGCGGCGTTCCTCGGCCTTGGCCTGAGCGATGCGTTTATCCGCCTCGGCCTGATCGGTCTGCAGCTGCGCGCCGATGTTTCTGCCCACGTCAACGTCGGCGATGTCAATGGAAAGAATCTCGAAGGCGGTCCCGGCGTCGAGGCCCTTGCTCAGAACCGTGCGGGAGATCCTGTCCGGGTTTTTCAACACTTCTTTATGGGAATCGCTGGAACCGACCGTGCTGACGATGCCCTCGCCCACGCGCGCGATGATGGTTTCCTCACCGGCGCCGCCCACCAGGCGGTCTATATTGGCGCGCACCGTAATCTTAGCGCGCACGCGCAACTCGATGCCGTCCTTGGCCACAGCGGAGTTGGTCGGGGTCTCGATGACCTTGGGGTTGACGCTCATCTGCACGGCTTCCAGCACATTGCGCCCGGCCAGGTCAATGGCGGCGGCGCGCTCGAAGGGCAGGGGGATGCTGGCGCGTTCGGCGGCGATTAAGGCGTTGACCACCCGGTCAACATTGCCCCCGGCCAGATAGTGGCCTTCCAGCTTTCTCACGCCCACATTCAGACCTGCTTTTTCCGCCTTGATCTGCGGCATGACGATTTTGGCCGGGGAAACCCGGCGCAGGCGCATCCCGATCAGATCAATGATGCCCACCTTGACCCCGGCGGCCAAAGCCGAGATCCACAGGCCGATCGGCACGAACCTGAGAATCACCAGGATGACGAGCAGAGCGAGAATGCCAACAATCAAAAAAACCAGATTCAAGGGGTTACCGGCGCCGCTGGCGACAAACAAAAAACCCATAACATGACCTCCTAATATAATTATTTTTGAGAACGCTGAATAGTTATAAAACCCACTTACTTGATCCCTGAACGCAGCAATATGCCCAGGGGATCAAAGATCGTTCGCATCCGCGGCTTCCAAAACATTGCGCCCGGCCAGATCAACGGCGGCGGCGCGTTCAAAGGGCAATGGGCTGCCGGTGCGTCCGGCCTCTATCATTGCGTCAACCACATTTTCGGCATTGCCCCCAACCAAATAGTGGCTTTCCAACTGTCTCACATTCAAATTCAGCCCGGCTTGAATCGCTCTTATATACGGCAGGACGATTTTGGCGGGAGGAGTCCGGCGCATGCGCATCCCCATCAGATCAATCATGCCCACCTTAACCCCGGCGTTCCGCGCCTTGACCCACAAACTGACCGGCATGAGCCTGAGAATATTCAGTAAATATATCAAAAAGAAAATCGCGAGGAACCAGCCAATCGCACGCGCAGGATTTGCAACTCCGGCAGTAGCAAACAAAAGACCCATAACATGACCTCTAGTTCATTTAATCCGTTTTTTGCCCGGACGCCCTTTTCACGATCACCCGCAGGCCCTCCACCGCCATAACCTCTATGGCAACGCCCTCCTCGATATAATCGCCTTCCGTCACCACGTCCACGCGCCTTCCCATGATGTTGGCCACGCCCGCCGGGCGCAGGGTCGTGAGGGCCACCCCGCTTTGCCCTACCAGGGAGGGCAAGGTGTGGTCGGCGGAAATATATCCGCTCTCGTTTTCCTGGCGCAGGCCCAAAATCAGCCGGTTCCAGACCTTGCGCGTTTTCTTGAACCTGAAGCTGAGGGCTACCAGCGCCACGGCACCGGCCAGGCCGATCAAAAGGGCGGTCACGGCATAACCGGGGCTGGGGGAAGCCCAAAAGACGCCGCCGAAGATGGCCGCGATGCCCAAGAGCCCCGCCACGCCGAAGCCGGGGGTGACGAAAATCTCCACAATCAACAAGGCCAGCCCGACGATAAAGATGATCAGGCTGCCCACGTGGGCATTA
>WRDJ01000050.1 GCA_009783495.1 Clostridiales bacterium
ACGGTTTGGCTGAAGAATACGGGGTTTTCTTCACTACATTGCAGATCAGGGGCGTTGCTTTGATAAAAACAAAAGCAGGGGGCAGCGATATGTTGAACATTTCCGTTTCAATAGAGAAGATTGATTGGGATAAGCTGGCAAATGTCATGGGCGGGGCGGCGAAAAAGCCTCAAGGCGGCAAGGATACTCTGCAAGAAGTGATGAGAATCGCAAAACCGTTCATCGGCAAAGCCATGGAGACGATACCCCCCTCCGCCATCGCGGAATTGTTTGACTTGCTGCTTAAAGACAAAGTTTGTGAGCTGGCGGGCAAACACGGCGTGACGGTATCGGGCGTTTCCGTGAAGCCCGGCTGATCTTATCATCGCTAACCCAAAATGGAGTCTGCCAAAAAAACGCTGGTTTGTAAAAAAATGTTGGTTTGTAAAAAAACTTGTTGTCGCGCTTATTTATTCATGTTACAATGAACCCGAACGTAGTGCGCGTGTGTTTGTCAATTGAAAAATGCAAAAAAATTCAGAAAAGGATTTTGCGCTATGAAAAAGGGAATAATGCTCTCAACAAAGGTTACAATTCTTGTCCTCATCATCATTTTGGTGAACACGGTGTCGATCGGGGTTACAAGTGTTGTTATTCACCGTAATGAGTCCATTCAGGCCAGTTCTGATAAGGCCATGGCCATCGCGAAATCCGCCGCCATGTCAATTACGCCGTCCGAATTCCGATATGCCTTGGAAACGGGCGAGAAAAACGAGCATTATGAGCATTTGCAAAAACAATTCAATAAAATCCGGGAAGACGAGGGGCTGGCCTATTTTTATGCCGGCACATTTGACCCCGTAGGCAAAACTGATCCCGCGGGCAGAATTGATTCAACGACCGGCAAGATAATGGTAATAGCCATGAAAATATACATAGAAGGAACGGCTTTTGATTTAAACAGCGATGTGCGGATTACGATGTTCCGGGACGCCGCCTTCGAGGCCTTTGCCAGCGGCGAAACCCGCGTGACTGCGCCATATAATTTCAATGTGGACGGCAGCAAGGGCATTGCGGCCTATGCGCCTATCTTTGACGAAAACGGCAAGCCCATCGGCTTAATCGGCGTGCTGATGCCGATTGACGACGTGCTGGCGAAAAGCAATAATTTTGGGATGCTGATGTTCGGGATCTCGATTCTCATTTTCCTGGTGATCACCTGGTTCCCCATATTCTATATCAGGCGGAACGTCGCGAAACCCCTGTTTTCGCTGCAGAAAGCTTCCAATCAGCTGGCGCAGGGAGATATGGATATCCACATTCCGATGAGGAAGGCCAAGGACGAGGTGGGGGTGTTATCGCAAAACTTCTCCACCATGCAGAGGATTGTTGTTGATATGCACCAGGAAATCAAAGATATGGTCGGGAACGCCACCGACGGCAATCTGGATTACCGCACCCATGCGGAGAAGTATCCCGGCGAGTGGCGTAAGGTTATCGAGAAGTTTAATGAGTTGATGGATACGATCACGCTTCCCATTGACGAAGCCGCCGACACCTTGCACAAAATCGCCGGAGGGGATTTCAGCGCCCGTATATCAAGCGACTATAAGGGTGATTTTGACCGCATAAAAGAGGCCGTGAACTCCACGGCGATTGACCTGGACCGTTATTTGAAGGAAAAAGAAAAGGCGGAAAGCGATCTCTTCAAGGCCGAGCAGCAGGCCAACCGCGCCAAGAGCGAGTTCCTTTCGCGCATGAGCCATGAGATGCGCACGCCCATGAACGCCATCATCGGCATGACCAAGATCGCGGAAACGACGGAAGATGTATCCAGATTGAGGTATTGCCTTGAGACGATCGGCGTTTCCTCCGGGCACCTTTTGGGCATCATCAACGACATTCTCGATATGTCGAAGATCGAAGCGGGGAAATTCGAGCTGGAAAACATCCCGGTGAATATCGAAAAAATGCTCATGAAGGTCTGCAATATCATCATAGACAATATGGAGAAAAAGAACCAGAGGTTCAGCGTGCTTCTCAGCAAGAACCTGCATTTGAACTATGTCGCAGACGACCTCAGGCTTTCGCAGGTGATAACGAACCTGCTCAGCAACGCCGTGAAGTTTACGCCCAAAGGCGGGAAGATAACGCTCAGCGTGGAGGAAAGCGAAAGGCGCGAGGATGCGAGCACGGTGCGCTTCTCCATCGCCGACACCGGCATCGGCATGACAAGCGAGCAGGTCTCGCGGCTCTTCAATGCCTTCGAGCAGGCGGATGGCAGCGTCTCGCGCAAATACGGCGGCACGGGCCTCGGCCTGGTCATCTCCAAGAGCATCATCGAAAAGATGGGCGGGCGCATCTGGGTGGAATCGGAGTTTGGCGTCGGCTCGACCTTCAGTTTTGAGGTGAACCTGGAGCGCGCCTCGCATCAGGACACCGTTATCTTCGACGGCATCCGCCCCGGGGATATTCGCCTTTTGATCGTTGAGCACGACGACGATATCCGCAAGCATTTCCTGAGCATAACGGAGAGCTTCGGCGTAAACACGGATTCGGCGGAGGACATGAACGAAGCGATTGCCCTTGTGGATGAAAGCGTGAACAAAGGGCGCGCCTATGACATTGTTTTTCTCGCCTATGACCTGCCGGGCGCCAACGGCATTGATTTTGCCAATGAACTGGGCAGACACATCAATAAGAACACCACCGTCATCATCACGACATATTTGGAATGGCACCGCATCGAAAAATTTGCCGCGGATAATAACCTGACCCGGTTTATCACCAAGCCGCTCTTCCCCTCTTCCGTTTTGGATGCGATCAACGACGTGGTGGGCGCAGCGCTGAAAAACCTGGACATCAAAGCGCGCCACGCCAGCAACGTCCCGGATCTTTCCGGGGTGCATATCCTGCTCACGGAGGATATGGAAATTAACCGGGAGATATTTATCGCGCTGCTGGAAGAGACGCGCATCTCCATAGACATTGCCGAAAACGGCCTGGTCGCCGTCTCGAAGTTCAAGGAAAACCCGGAAAAATATGACCTCATAATCATGGATATACAGATGCCGGAAATGGATGGTTATCAGGCGACGCGGGCCATCCGCGAAATGGAGGTGCCCAGGGCAAAGACCATTCCCATCATCGCCATGACCGCCAACGCCTTCAAGGAGGATATTGACCGCTGTCTGGAAAGCGGCATGAACGATCATTTGGCCAAGCCGATTGACGAAAAGGCCGTGATCGCGAAGATCGCGCGCTATTCGAGACAGGCTTAGATCGTTTTTGTGATACCAGGGAAAGACCGCCCAGCTTGGCGGTCTTTTTTTGTGTCCGGGGGTTGAAAAAGGCTGGAACAGAGAAAATACGGGTTTTTGAGCGCTTGAAAAGGGTTGTCGGTGAGCATGCTTGCGCGCCGGTCAACCCCGCTTTTCTTTGCCTCTCTTTTGCCGGAAGAAGTTCTCCAGCAGCGCGGCGCTTTCCCGCGCCAAAACGCCGCCCCGCACCTTCAGGCGATGATTGAGGCCGGGGTGACGTAAAATGTCGCAGAGCGAGCCGGCCGCGCCGCTTTTCGGGTCGGCGGCCGCGAATACGCAGGCGTCCAGGCGGGCGTTCACCATCGCGCCCGCGCACATGGGGCAGGGTTCCAGCGTGACATAAATCGTGGCGCCGCTCAGCCGCCAGCCGCCGCAGACGGCGCAAGCCTGTTCAATGGCCAGCATCTCTGCGTGCGCGGCAGCTTGTTTCAAGGTTTCCCTGCGGTTATGCGCCGCCGCGATCACCCGGCCGTTCTTGACGATCACCGCGCCTACCGGCGTTTCGTCCAGTGCTGCCGCGGTTTCTGCCTGTTCCAGGGCCAGTTTCATAAAATGTTCGTCCATGGGGGCCCTCGCTTTACATTAGAGAAGTGCTGTTGTTGATATGGGGCCGGTCTTGACCGGATGGGCCGTCTCTCTATATTATACGGGGATTTGCCGAAAGGGGCAAGGGTTTTCGGCGCATAACTTTGTCGCCGCCGCGGTGCGTTTTTCCGCAAATTTTTCCACCCCTTGACCTTCTTTGACGAGGTTAGGAGGTCTTTTTCGGAAAGCAAAGATGTAGTTTTTTGCGAGTAAAAATTGTGATATGCTCAATTTGGCGAAAAATGCCAAACGGGTGATTATGGCTGCTTGCCGGCAAGAAAGGGGGTTTTTCTTAAGGGAACCATGCCGAGGCGGGAAGGCGCTTTCATTTTATTGAGCCCGGATTCAGAATTAATTTTTCCTCATGATCTCATGATAAGGAAGGACTGATAAAGAAGGGCGAAGGTTTTCGCACTCAAGGCCGGCGACAGGGTTCGGGCGGCCCGCTTTTCGTATAAAATACGCATAAAAACAAAAAGGCTTGCACCGTTACGGGCAAGCCTTTTTGTTTTTAAAGGAGAGATTTTTTTGGATAAAAATAAATTGAAGGAATATCGCAATATTTTGGCCGAGCTGGCCGAATTGCAGGAAGAGCTGGCATCTTTGCGCGGCGGCGCACTAGAGTGCTTACGCCTTGACGGGATGCCGCGTTCTTCGCACAAAGGGGACCGCACGGCCTCTGCCGTGACGAAGATATTTTTCCTGGAGGAAATGCTGATGGAGAAAATCGGGACGCTGACCGCGCTGCGGCTGGAGATCGAACGCGCCATAGAAGAGCTTCCTTCGCTGGAGCGGCGCATTTTGCGCCTGCGGTATGTGGAGGGGAACTCCTGGGAGGATATATCTGTGACCATCAGTTATAGCATGCCGCATATTTGGCGTTTGCATGACCGGATATTGAAAAAGATCTGTTGAGAACAGATTCTTCCACAAAAAAGTTGA
The DNA here is from genome assembly GCA_009783495.1 of Clostridiales bacterium. Classification (GTDB taxonomy): domain Bacteria; phylum Bacillota; class Dehalobacteriia; order UBA4068; family UBA4068; genus WRDJ01. The sequence continues at coordinate 4,827 of WRDJ01000050.1, forward strand.
TTTCTCTTGACAAAAAAGCGGATTCCAAACTTGTTTTTCCCCGGTTTATGTGGTAAAATAATACGCAAAGCGAATGAGGACGGAATAACCCTTTTTGCCTTGTCCTCGTAGTTAAGACTTGCAGCGCCGCCGCCGACGGCGCATATAGATAACGGAAACAGCTTTTCATGCAGAGGAGGGCGCGGTATGAATTCGCGCGGATACGGCGGATATAACGGCAAGCATACATATAATGGCAGAAGCGCCGCCGGCAGAGGAAAAGGCTGGGTCGTGCCGGCGCTGGCTTTTCTCATCGTGGCCGTGATCGTGCTGGCGGGGTTTTTGCTTTTCGGCGGCGGCGAGAGGGCCTTGGGGGATCCCGAAAAATGTGAGGCTTGCGGCGAAACCTCCTGTGTCTGCCTGTTGCACTATCCTTATGAAGAAGAGTGGCAGGCGGCGCTGGCGCTGGCTAAGGAAGAAGGCTTATATTATCAGGCTTTGGTGGAGCTTACCGCGCTGATGGCTTTGCCGGAGACGCCGCCCTCGGCACTTTTGGCGGAGTTGGATGAGCTCAGGGAGGTTTATTACCGCGAGTGCGTGAAGTCGGCCAGGCAGCTGATCTCGGAAGGGGATTTTTCCGCAGCGCACGGGCTGGCGACCGGCCTGGAAGAGTTTTTTCCGGGAGACCCGCAGGTGGAGAACCTGCTCTTTTCCTCAAGCGACCTGGTGAGATATACGGGGGTGATTGAGCATATTTTCTTTCATCCGCTGATCGTTTATCCTGAGAGGGCCTGGGCCAAGGTCACGCCTTCCAATAATCAGAACAGTTTAGACACCAAAGAGCAAGAGCTGGTTACGGTCTATGAATTCAAGAAGATACTCGAGAACCTTTACGCGCGCGGTTACATCCTTATTGATGTTAATATGATCTATACCGCCACTTTCGATGAGGATGGCGGGGTCGCCGGCATTAAAAGGAACGACCTTTGGCTGCCGAGGGGCAAAAAGCCGCTCATAATCACGGTGGACGATCTGAGTTATAACCGGAGTACCGCGACCGTTAACGGACAGAACCTGAAGTTGATCCTCGACACGGACGGCGAGTTGGCCTCATATTCCCTTGATATGGACGGCAAAGAGGTCATTTCCCGGGATAGCGAGATCGTGACCATTTTAGACAGCTTTGTGCTGGCGCATCCGGATTTCTCTTTCAACAATTCCAAGGGCTGCCTGGCGCCCAC
>WRDJ01000051.1 GCA_009783495.1 Clostridiales bacterium
GAAGAGTTTGGTGCTGTCTATATTATGGCGCGCCTGATAATAGGCTGAGCGGGTGTTTAAGCCCATCACCAGTTCTTCCAGGGCGGCGTTGCCCGCCCTTTCCCCCAGCCCGTTCACCGTACATTCAACCTGGGTCGCCCCGGCGCCTACCGCGGCCAGCGTATTGGCCACCGCCAGGCCGAGGTCATTGTGGCAGTGCACGGAGATTTCCGCCCGCCCGATATTGGGGACGTTTTCCCGAACATGGCGGATCAGTTCGGCAAATTCCGCCGGGACGGCATAGCCCACCGTATCCGCGATATTGACCACGGTGGCCCCCGCCGCGATCACCGCCTCCAGCACACGGCAAAGGAAGCGCCGGTCGCTGCGGCTGGCGTCCTCCGGCGAGAACTGCACGTCCGGGCAAAGGCTTTTGGCCAGACGCACGGAAGCAACGGCGCGTTCCAGCACCTCTTCCGGCGCCATTTGCAGCTTATGCTCCATATGCAGCTCCGAAGTGGCGATGACGATGTGGATGCGCGGGGCTTCGGCTTCGCGCAGGGCTTCCCAGGCCCTTTCCACGTCGGAGAGTAAGGCTCTGGCCAAGCTGGCGATTATACAGCCGCGCGTCTGCCGGGCGATCGCGGCGACCGCCTTGAAATCCCCCTCGGAAGCGGCGGCGAAACCGGCTTCAATGACGTCCACGCGCAGGGCGGCCAGCCTTTTGGTGATTTCCAGCTTCTCCCGCAGGCTGAAATTGACCTTGGGCGTTTGCTCGCCGTCCCTTAACGTGGTATCGAAAAATTTCACAAATTTTTGCATCTGCTTGTCTCCTTAATTGAACTCCCCTGCGTGACACATAGATATTAGGCCAAAAATCAGCTCTTGTCAAGCGGCGGGCGACAGGAACGGCAATAGCCGTAAATTTTCACCGCATGGTCTTCCACCTGAAAGCCGGATTTTTCCAGCACCGCCTTTTCCAGTTCTTCCATCAAATCCTCAATGGCCTCGTCTATCCTGCCGCAACGCAGGCAGATCAGGTGATGATGCCCGTGCGCGTCGGCGGAGGAGGAATTGAGCTCATAACGCAGAAAGCCGTCGTCGAAATTGACCTTGCTGAGCAGGCCGACTTCAGTAAGGACGCCGAGGGTGCGATATACCGTGGCCAGGCCGATGCGCGGGAAATCCGCAGCCAGCAGAAGGTATATCTCCTCGCATTTCATGTGCTTGTCGCCGTGGCTTGCGATCACGTCATAGACCGCCTGTCTTTGCGGGGTGAGCTTATATCCTCCGTCTTTGAGTTTGTTTTTCAGGGTGTTTGCGCCGTGCCGGGCCATAAACGCTCCTTTCCGCCGCTGTGCGATGGCGTGGATTTTTGGGGAATATGATTTTTCCGGATTGTCAGATATTAACGGAAAGCCATGTTTTTTTCTGACCTCTGCCCTCTGTCCATGCGATGCTTATGTTGCCGACGTGGACTTTTTGGGAGAAGAAGTTTTTCCGGGACTGTCAAAACAAGCTGGGAGGCAATCCCCACCCCAAAAACCTAAAGGGTTTCGGGGACCCCGGTTTCAGCGAGCAGAGCAAGGAGCGAGGAAGGCGAGAGAGTGAGCGTATGGTTTTATACGTGAGCGACCGAGCCGACGACGCGACGACGCGACGCGACGCGACGCTTATGTTGCCGACAACAACAGCCCAATTCGGTAAACGGCGAAAGCCGCCACCCAGGCAAAAATAAATTGATAGATGACCGAGGAAAGCGTGAAAAGCAGGGATTTGCTCTCGCGGTATAGCGTGGCCACCGTGGCCACGCAGGGGGTATAGAGCAGGACGAAAACCAAGAAAGAAAGCGCAGAAAGCGGCGTGAGGACGCTTTGCAGAACCTCCGCCAGCATTTCCATGTTCCCGGCTTCCGCATAGAGGACGCTGATGGTGGCGACCACCGCCTCTTTGCTGAAAAGCCCGGTGAAAAGAGCCACCGAGGTCTGCCATTCACCGAAGCCCAGGGGGGCGAAAAGCGGCGCGATATGCCGGCCCAAAACACTCAGGATATTTTCGCCGCCCGCGGCCACGAAACGTAAAGACCAGTCAAAGTGGCTGAGCAGCCAAACGATGATGGACGCGAGCACGATGAAGGTTCCGGCTTTATAAATAAAATCCCAGACGCGGATCCACAGACGCTTCCAGACGCAATGCCAGACCGGCAGGCGGTATGGCGGCATCTCCATGATGAAGGGCGCGCGCGGCTGCTTTTTGGCCAGCTTATTGGCAATCATCAAGGTGAGCAGGGCGGCCAGGATCCCTGCGACATAGAGGCCCAGCACCACCAGGCCCTGGCGGGAGGCAAAAAAAGCCATGGTCAAAAGCCCGTAAACCGGCAGGCGGGCGCTGCAGCTCATAAAAGGCGTAACGAACATGGTCAGAAGGCGCTCCCGCCGGTTATCCAAAGAACGCGCGGCCATGATGGCGGGAACGCTGCAGCCGAAGCCCAGCAAAAGCGGGATGAAGGAGCGCCCGCCCAAACCGAAGCGGCTCAAAAAGCGGTCGGTGATGAAGGCCGCCCTGGCGATATAGCCGCTGTCTTCCAAGAGCACCAGGAAAAAGAAGAGAACGGCCAGCTGCGGCAAAAAGACCAGCAGGCCGCCTGCTCCGGCCAGCACCCCGTCTATGACCAGGCTATCCAGCCAATCCGGGGCTGAAAGCGCCGAAAGCGCCGCGGAAGCCAGCCCCGGCAGCCAGACGGTGAAAATCGCCTGCACCTTGGCCATGAGGAAGCGTCCGGGCGGGCCGAAGGAGACGGCGAAGACGGCGGCCATGATGAGAAAAAAGAAAGGCAATGCCAGCACACGGTGGCAAAGCAGTGCGTCGAGCTTCTGCGTGACATCCCGCCTTCTCGCCAAGGGGTCGCGCGTCAGGACTTGCGAAACGATGCCGTTGATGACGCGGTAGCGTTCCCGGCTGACCCTTTCCTCCCACAATTCGGTGTCATGGCCCGGCAAGACCTGCTCCAGACGCTCATGCCAATGGCCCTCCAGAACCTGCTGCGCCACCCAGCGCGGGCGCAGGCGGCCGGAGCTGTCGCGTTCGCTCACCACCTGTTCGATGCGTTCGGCCTCCTGTAGGATGTCCGGGTCGAACTGCGCGAAAATCCTGTTATGGTCAATGAGCGGCGAGGCTTGCGCCATCTCGCAAACCTTCTGCCACAAAGCCTCGAAACCGCGGCGCTTATTGGCCGCGATCTTGATGCAGGGCAAGCCGAGAAGCGCGGATAGGGCGTCCTCATCCACGCGATAATCCTTTTTTTGCAGTTCGTCGCTCATATTGAGCGCCACGATCACCGGCAGGCCGATCTCCAGGAGCTGCGTGGTCAAATAGAGGCTGCGCTCCAGGTTGGTGGCGTCTACCACATTGACGATGATATTGGCTTCGTTCTCGTCGCCTACGGCCAGGCTCTTGAGACATTCTATGGCGTCAATCTGCTCAGGCAAGTGGGGAAAAAGGGAATAGATGCCCGGCAGATCCAGGATTTCGCATTGCCCGCCCGCTTTTTCCCAAAAGCCCTTGCTGATTTCCACGCTAACCCCAGCCCAATTGCCCACCTCTTGTTTACCTCCGGTCAGTTCATTGAAGAGCGAGCTTCTTCCGGAGTTGGGGTTGCCGGCCAGGGCTATACGGATTTTTTTGGACAAGATTGCTCCTCCCTATCTCAAGACAAAACCACAGAAATTTTCTGCGCTTCCTCCCGGCGCAGGATAAGCCCATAGCCCCGCACTTCCACCCACAAGGGGTCGCCCAAAGGGGCGCGCTGTTTCAGGCTCACCTCGGCCCCGCAGGTCAGGCCCATTTCCATGAGCTTTTTCTTCACGTTTTGCCCCAAAAGCATCTCGCTTATGACGGCTTTTTGGCCCGGTTTCAAATCGTTGAGGCTCATGGAGGCGCTCCCTTCGTCGCGGTAAGTTGCCCTGTCTAAAAGAGATTGAAAATCATTCTCAATTAGCTGGCAAAAATATAATCATTATTAACAGTTTAACCTGTTTCCCGGCAGTTGTCAATACCCCGACAGAGGTCATTATGTATCGCTATAATTAAGGTTTGAGGATGAGTTCGATGCCGTTTTTCTTTGCCTTGTCTTTGCAGGCAGTCACACAGTCGCCGCAACCGGTGCACAGGCTTTCGAGCACGGTGGGCGGAATTGCAAACGTCGTGCCGATGAGCGCGTCGTATGCGCAGGCCGGGACGCAATATCTGGCGGAACCGCTGCAGGCTTGGCAGCCGGTGAGGCCGCTTTTGGGGATGACCCTGGCTATCATGACATCGCAGGGCGAACATTCGCAGGGGTCTTGGCCGCAATCCGGGCACTTATTTTCTGTCTGACATTCGCAGGGGTCTTGACCGCAAGCCGGGCACTTATTTTCTGTCTGACATTCGCAGGGGTCTTGACCGCAAGCCGGGCACTTATTTTCCGCCTGGCATTCGCAGGGGTCTTGACCGCAAGCCGGGCACTTGTTGTCTGTCTGGCATTTGCAGGGGTCTTGGCCGCAACCCGGGCACTTGTTGTCTGTCTGGCATTTGCAGGGGTCTTGACCGCAATCCGGGCACTTGTTGTCGTTGTTGTTGTTATCGTTGTCGGCCGGGATCCGGATGCAGGCGCCAAGCAAAGCCACCGAACCGATCGTAACCCCCATACTGCCTAAAAATTCTCTGCGGGTCTTTTTCACATAAATACCTCCTGATATGATGCTATATCACCCTTTATCTGTCTTGCACAACACTTCGTCAACATAATAAACACGTGGGCGGCCGAGACGATGACGCGGCACAGCACCCTTGTGGCGCTTATGCTGCCGGCTGCCCTATTCCCCCAAAAGCTCTTTCAGCTCCCGCAAGGCCGCCAGATAAGACCCCAGCCCCAGCCCGCAGATCTGCTTGCGGCAGGCCGCGGCGGTCACGGAATGGCGGCGGAATTCCTCCCTTTGCCTGATGTCGGAAAGATGCACCTCGATCGCCGGCAGACTGACGGCGGCCAGAGCGTCGGCGATGGCATAGCTATAGTGAGTGAAAGCCGCCGGGTTGATGATGATGGCGTCATGGGTCAACCGCGCTTCCTGAATGCGGTCTATCAGCGCGCCCTCGCTGTTGGATTGGAAAAATTCCGCCGTAAGGCCCAGCGTTGCGGCTTCTTGGGCGACCGCGCCGTTGATTTCTTCCAAGGTGGCGCTTCCGTAGATATGCGGCTCCCTGCTCCCCAAAAGGTTGAGGTTGGGCCCGTTGAGCACGAGGATTTTTTTCGTCATTCCGCTTCCCTCCCATATTTCAGCAGCGCTTGCTCATAGAGGTCGTTGCCGCGGCAATCGTTTATCACCACGGCGGGCAGGTTTTCCACCTCCAGGCGCCGCACCGCCTCGGCCCCCAGCTCTTCATAGGCAACAACTTCCGCCTTCTTGATACACTGTGAGATAAGCGCCGCCGCCCCGCCGAGGGCCGCCAGATAGACGGCCTTATGCTCCGCGCAGGCTTCACGCACCTCCGCAGAGCGCCGGCCTTTGCCCAGCATCCCCTTTAGCCCTTTTGCCAGCAGGGCCGGGGCGTATGGATCCATGCGCGAGCTGGTGGTGGGCCCGGCGGAACCGATGACGCGCCCAGGCGGGGCTGGGCTCGGCCCCACATAATAGATAATTTGGCCCGCCAGCGGAAAAGGCGGTTCCTCGCCGCGCAAGAGCGTTTCGGACATTCTTTGGTGCGCGGCGTCCCTGGCCGTATAGATAACGCCGCTAATCAGGACTTTCTCGCCGCATTGCAGGGATTGCAGCAGCGCGTCTTGCAATGGGGGAGTCAATATTTTATAACTCATTAAGCACCTCGCATCAAACCGTTTTTGTGGCGGGCCGGGCATGGCCGCGTTCTTGCCTCTGCTTTTTTATCGTCGCAAATGGCAATTCGCCGTTTGCTCCACACTCTGCCCTCTGCCATCTGTTTTTCCAC
>WRDJ01000052.1 GCA_009783495.1 Clostridiales bacterium
AGGCGCGGCCCTCTTTCATGAGCTTGATGAAGGTTTCCTGAACCATGTCTTCGGTGTCGGCGGCGTTCTTCATGAAGGCAAAACAAACTCTATATACGGTTTTGAGATGGCGCTGGTATAACCCGGCAATCTCTTGATCCGTACGCTGCAAGAATTTTGCCATGTCTGCGCCTCCCTTCACCTGTAATACGATCGGGCATGCCAAAATGTTAGGCCACGCAAAAATATTTTTCGCGCCCAAGGGCATCGTGCGGCTCGTGGGTTATGAACGCAAAAACTATTATTACAACAGAAAAACAAGAAGTTGATTAGGAGGCAGCCACACGCGTGGCTGCCTCCTCTCTTCTTCTTTTGCATTTCTTCTTTTGCATTTTTCTTTTACATTGCGCTTGTTATCAGAACATAGCCTGTTTTAAGAGCCGGGCGAAGCGTTCTTTACCAAATACTGACGAGGATCTCCTTTGCAGGGTATGAATTAAGAGTCTCCACGGCAATATTCCCCGCATAGCCATTTGTCACAGCCCACGCCGCAAGCGCCGCCCGTGCATTCGCCAAACTCGCTTCAAACGACTCGTCCTCCTGCTCTACCACATAATAAGTATATAGGCCCACTTGAGCCATCAGGCGGTCTGCCTCGCGCAATCCCTCCATATATTCAGATATCCCTTCTTGATCCGCGAAAAGAAGCATATATGTATCAAATACAAACTCATATTTTACATCCGGTGGATCATTCGGGTTATCCGGGTTGTTCGGGTTATCCGGGTTATGCGGATTATCCGGATTGTTCGGGTTGTTCGGGTTATTCGGATTGTTCGGATTGTTCGGGTTATCCGGGTTGTTCGGATTGTTCGGATTGTTCGGGTTATTCGGGTCGTTCGGGTTGTTCGGATTGTTAGGGTCGTTCGGGTTATTCGGGTCGTTCGGGTCGTTCGGGTTATTCGGGTCGTTCGGGTTGTTCGGGTCGTTTTGATTGGACGCGACAAAAAACTGTTTGATATCCTCTCTGAAGGCGACAAAAACGGCTGTTAAGGAGAAAACTACGATGGCGGCGGCTATTATCAACCCTTTCCTGTAAAGCCGTAAACCGCCCCCCGGCTTTCCGGCTCGGGCAAGGATATTGCCCAGCATACGTTCCTGCGCGGATTTATTCGGCCCGATTTTATTCAGGGCCTCGATTATTTGTATGTTTTCGTCATGGGAAGCGTCCCCTGACTTTTGATTAAGCAGCCCTCTTGCTTCTTTTAAATGACCGCTGACCGCGGCTTGCGGCTTTTTCAGCATTTCCGCTATTTCCACATCGGAATAGCCCTCGTAAAAGGACATCACGGCCACCGTTTTGAGTTTTTCCGGCATATCCAAAACCGCCTTGAGAGCCCCCTCCGCTTCGGCTTGCTCATCGCTTATCAAAGCGCCAAATATCTGATTGTCAAAATCATCAAATTTATGCTTCAAAGCGTTTGTGCAAATTTTCGTTGCCGCCCGGATCAGCCAGGCCTTTTCATGCTTTTCATTTTCAAAGGCGCAGCCATCCCTCATGAGCCTGAGAAAAGTGTTTTGCACCATCTCTTCGGTTTCGCCGGCGTTTTTCATATAGGTGAAGCATACGGGATATACGGTTTTGAGATGACGCTGGTAAAGCTCGGCAACTTCTTTGTCGGTGCGCTGTAAAGCTTTTGCCATATAGGATCCTCCTTTTGTTAATAATATGTTTGATAATGCTAAAGCATTGGCCAGCGTAAAAAATTACGCTTTTTGAAATAATATCATACAAAACGCCGCTCTGCAAGCGCAATTTCCGCTTTTTCAGCCAAAATTTCCGAAATTACGGCAAAATATCGTATTTTTCCGCGATTTCGGCTGAAAACCTTGCTTCCCGGCTGTAAGCTTAGGCATAGGCGAGCCGAACTCCACACAGTTCGACTCCCCTATGCTTAATCGTTCAGCCAGGAGCTTATATTGCGGATGAGCGTTTCTTTATTCCCCTTCACCACACGCATTTTCGGCAACGAAGAAATGAAGTGCTTGCCATAGCTTTTTTCAAAGAGGCGGCGGTCCAGGACGCAGAAAACACCCATATCCTCCCCGGAGCGGATCAAGCGGCCGAATCCCTGCTTGAAGGCGATGATGGCTTGCGGCAGCGTATATTCCTCGAAGCTGTTGCCGCCCCTTTCGGCGATTCTTTCCGCGCGCGCCGCCAGCGTGGGCGTGTTGGGCGGTGAAAAAGGCAGCTTCACCACCACCACCAGCGAGAGCTTCTCCCCCACCACGTCAATGCCCTCCCAAAAAGTGTTCGCGCCCAAAATGCAGGCGCGCGGCTCGCGGCGGAAACGCTGCAAAATGTTGTTGCGGCCGCCGCTGATGCCCTGCGCCAGCACGGTGATGCCGGCTTCCTCAAGCGGGGCGGAAATTTCCTGCCAAACCGCCTTCAATTGATAATGCGAGGTGAAAAGCACCAGCGAGCGGCCTTGCAAGGCGGTTATCATTTCCGTGAGCAAGGCGGCGGCCTGCCCTGCGAACTCGATCTCGCCGGCGGTGGCCGGGTTGGGCAGGTCGTCGCAAATGGCCAGCAGCGCCTGCTCGTGATAATAGAAGGGCGAGGGCAGGACGGCCCGTTTGGGCGGTTCCGGCAAAAGATCCAGCCCCACGGCCTTTTTGAAATGGCGGAAGGAATTGTTGGCCGTGAGCGTGGCCGAAGTCAGGATGAGAGCTTTCTTCTGCTCATATAGGCTTTTGCGCAAAAGCTCGCCCAGTTCCACCGGCGCCATCTGCAAAGCGGGCTTTTTCTCAGCATCTTTGAATTCCACCCAGACCACATGGTTTTCCAGTTTTTGCTCAAGCTCCAGGCAGGCGGAGAGCACCTGCGCCGCGGCGCGGCAATTCATGGCGGAATTGCGCAGCTCCTCCCGGCCGGAAGGCCCGGCCCCCCCCTCTTCCTCCCCGGTTTCCAGGCTTTCCAGCAGGGAGAAGATGTTTTTCTCCAATTCCGTCAGGGCGTCTTTCAGGCCGGCCGCCTGCCCGGTCAGTTCCGGCCAGAAGTGCTGCTCTTTGGTTTTTTCCGTCAAACGAATCTTTGCCGGATAAAAGCCTTCTTTGAGCGCCTCGCGGATGAAATCAGCGCGCAGGGCGTTGAAAAAGACATCCGCGTTATAATAGCAGTTGTTGAGAGCTTTTTCCGTCTCAAGGATTTTTTGCCCGAAAAGGGCCCGTCCGTCCTCTGAACCCAGCCATGCCGCCGCTTCCCGCGGCAAACGGTCGAGCAGGGCCGCGGGGCCGCGGCTGCCGTCATCCCGTTTATGCAGGCGCATCAGAGAGAAAAACAGCTCGTAATAATCCAGGCGAGAGGAAAATTGCTCCTCGGCCACCTTTTCCAGATGATGCGCCTCGTCAATGACCAAATAAGGCGTGCGCGGCAAAAAATCCTTCTGGCTGGCGGCGTCGGCCAGCAGAAGGGAGTGGTTCAAAATCAGGATATCCGCTTCGGCGGCGGCCTTGCGATTGCGGTAAACGAAGCACTCCGTTTTATAGAACCCGCAGTCAGGCGCCGCGCAATTCTCTCGGGAGGCGCAAAGAGAAAGCCACTTTTCCTTTTCGTTGGAGAGAAAAGCCGTTTTTCCGCCGTCGCCGTCCTCGGTTTGCGCCAGCCAGACGGCGAGCGCCATCAGGAAATGGATCTCCCCGCCCTGCGGCTCGCGCAGCACATTGCGCCAGCAGCGCAGGCAGAGATAGTTGGCCCGGCCTTTGGAGACGACGGCACAGACCTCGCGCGCCAAAAGACGGCGCAAAAGCGGCATATCCTTGTTGATAAGCTGCTCCTGCAGGGTGATGGTGTGGGTGCTGACAGTCACGGCCTGCCCGCGGAAAAGGGCGCAGAGCGCCGCCGGCAAGAGATAGGCTAAAGATTTGCCGGTTCCCGTCCCGGCCTCCAACAGCAGGTTCGATTCCTCATTCAGGCTTTCAGCCACCAAAGAAGCCATCTCTATCTGCGCCGGCCGTTCCTCGAAACCAGGCAAAAGCCGTTCCGCTTGGCCGCCCCCGCCCAGATAGGCGCGAATTTCTTCCTCAGAGATCAGATAATCCTCTTTAACGGCGGAGACGTCACGCGCCGCAACGGGCGGATAGGCGTTGGGGGCGTAAACCGCGCTTTTGCCGCCCTTTTTCGCCTTGCCGAATTTGTTTGAAGCCGTGGCCGACAAACCCGCCAGCAGCGCGCTCAAGGCGTCCGTCCTCCCGGCGGCCATGGCGTGAATAATTTCATGTATGCGTTCGTCCAGACCCGCGAATTCCCGGCACAGCGCCAGAAACAGCTTGGCCGTGGAAAGGGCGTCGCCCAGCGCACGGTGAGGGTTTTCACCGGTCAGGCTCTCCAGGGAAAAGGAGGAAGCGAAAGGCCGCACGATGCGGGCGAAATCCCTGGTATCCAGCCATTGGTTGGGCATTTTGGCGGCGGCGCGCAAAAAACCGCGGTCAAAGGCTGCGTTATGCGCCACCAGGACGTCCCCGCCGGCGAAGGCCAGCAGGCCGGCCACGGCCTCGCCGATTTGCGGCTGCCCCCGCACCATGGCGCCGCTGATGCCGGTGAGCCCGGTGATCTGCGCGGGGATGGCGCATCCGGGGTCAACGAGGGTGGAAAAGCTGCGGCCCAGCTCCCCGTTTTCGATCTCCACGGCGGCGATCTCGATGATTTTATCTCTTTTTTCGTTCAACCCGGTCGTTTCCGTGTCTATCACAACAAATCTGTTCAATCGGCCCAAACCCCTTCGCGCTGAAATAAAAATCCATGTCTGATGACCGCTCTCGTCCTTCTTGCCTGTGCTTTTTTATCGCCGCAAACGGCAATTCGCCGTTTGCTTCACGCTCTGACCTCTCCCCGGGAAGGGGGCAGGGGATGGATGTTCTTGTTCTAAATATTCAGGTTTGCGCACCGTTTTTCCTGCCGGTGAAAAGAGAAAGAACCCGTGTTCGGATGAACACGGGTTCTTTTTTGCATTGCTTACAACCTATTTGATATGCGCGGGCAGGCCGACCACCGCGCCGATGCCGGGTAACTTGCCGTTTTGCACCGTCCAGCCGCCTGTCGCTGTGAAGCGCCCTTCGATGGTGCCGTCGGCTGAGATTTGCGCCGCGCTGATGTCCATGCCGTCGGTCGTGTCATAGCCCCTGACAAGCGTTTTTGCCGTGCCGTTCACCATGACCGTCATGCCGAAAAAAGCCACGTTGTTGCGGGCGAAAGACACAGTGAAAGCGGTATCCCTGTCTTCTATAAAACCGAACACGCGCCCGACATTTGATTCGCCCGACACGCTGGAATTGAGGGCGGCGCAGTTTTCCACTCTGCTGTTGTTATAGTAAACGTTGCCCGCCACGCCGCCAACACAGTCTTTGCCGCTGACCGCGCCCGTGGCATAACAGTTTTTCAGGGTGCCGAGAAGATGGCCCACCACGCCGCCGGCATAATCGCCGCCGCTGACATTGCCCGTGGCATAGCAGCTTTCCATGCTGCCGCCGCCGACAAGGGCGCCCGCCACGCCGCCGACATATCTGCCCACGCCGGTTACGTTGCCTGTGGCATAGCAGTTTTCAATGCTGCCGCCGCTCATGCTGCCAACCACGCCGCCGACACTGCTCCTGCCGCTGACATTGCCCATGGCATAGCAGTTTTCAATGCTGCAGCCGTTAGAGATACTGCCCGCCACGCCGCCGACACGGTCCCTGCCGCTGACCATAACTGTGGCATAGCAATCTTTCAGGCTGCCGTGATCAACCCAGCCCGCCACGCCGCCGACAACATCGTTGCCGCTGCTGACCGCACCTGTGACGGAGCAGTTTTCCAGGCCGCCGTAATAAACCATGCCCGCCAGGCCGGCAACAAATTGCCTGCCGGTAACACTCGCGTCCTTGACGGCCAGGTTCTTCACCGTGCCGCCGTAAATCGTCCCGAACAGCCCGGCGAATTCCAGG
>WRDJ01000053.1 GCA_009783495.1 Clostridiales bacterium
CCGCGCAGATTCGCGATTAAGGAATAATCATATTCAACTACTCCTTTAATCTCGTCATAAACATATCCGTCCACGATAAGCTCCATCAGTCCGTAGGTGCGCTTCATGCTGATTTGCAGGCCTTCATATTCGGCGGCGATCAAAATGCGTCCTTTTTTGTAGTCGGCCCGCAAAGGAACCGACTCGTTGTCCGCATAATATTGCCCTTCGCCGCCCTCCTCGCCATATTCCTCGCCTTCGTTTTGCCGGGCCGCGCTTTCTGCCCCGGGCTGAGCAACCGCCCACGGGTCGAAGCCGCGCTGGATGGCGTCGAATTCATCCGCGCTGACCCCGCGCAGCTTCGACCAGGCCGCGGTGCCGCTGATCAGATAGCATATGATTATGCCGTGGAAAATCAATTCCGGCACAACGGTGCCGTCAAGCCCGAAATTCAGGATATACCAGACATAAAACAGACAGTCTATGCTGAAAAGCACCAGCGCCGCTATGATGAAGGCGCGTGTGCGTTTGCCGAAAAGCCAGCAAGCGAAATACATAGCCACGATAATGAAAGCCAAAATCAGGCCGATTGTCAGAAAAATGTTATTTCCCGCCGCCTCGGCAAAACCTTGTCCAACGGCGAAAATCAGCAGCGGCACAGTGGCGGAAAAAAGAAAATACCCGTTCGCTTCGAACGCGGTTAACAACAGGTTTATCGCCGTAAAGGCCACGACAAACGGCAGGAAGTTCCTTGCCACCGTAAACCTCATTACCTGCCGCTTGAGCTCGTTTAAGCCCCTTGTGCCCATTATGTATCTCTCCCAAACATTTTTTATACGTGTTAAGGCGGTTCATGGCTTAAACCACAAACCGCCTAAGGCGGCAACCATGCCAAACGGATAAAATCATGGTTTTTTGCGAACGGTTACTGATCGTCTCTGCGATAGGAAGCGTTCCATTGCTCTTCGCGATTCCCTTCGCTTGCCTCTTCTACCTCTTTGCCATATTCCCCGGTTCCGCCCTGCTCTTCCGTGCTTTCATACTGTGCTTGCGCCGCCGCCGCCGGGTTGACGCCTTGCAGGATGGCAGTAAAATCCTCATTGCTGACCCCACGCAGCTTAGACCAGGCGATGGTGCCGCCGACCAGGGAGTATATGATCCAGGCGTGGAAAAGGATGTCAATAATTTCGGAAGGCTCAAGCCCGTACAATAAAATGAGCCAAGCATAGAGCAGGCAGTCTATGCCGAAAAGGATCAGCGCCACCAAAATGAGAACGCGTGCGCGGTTGGCAAAAAGCCAGCAAGCGGCATACATGGCGATGACGATGGCGGCTAAGAACAGGCCGGCTATCATGAAGGCATTGTTTGCAAACTCTTTGGCAAGCCAATATCCTTCATAAAAAATGGAAAGGGGCGCATAGGCGGAAAAAAGGAAATACCAATCCGCTTCGACCGCAGCCAAAATCAGGTTTACCGCCGTGAAAGCCACGACGATGAGCAGGAAATTTCGCGCTTGGGTAAATTTCACCGCTTGCTTTCTGAGTTCGTTGAAGTCCATTGTGTTCATTAAGTAACCCTCCTATTATGTATATTTTTTGATGCTCGTTTAAGTGAGCGGTCGGGCCGCAGGCGCGAAATGGTTATGCGGCGCTTACGCCTTGGAGGTGGCTTGTCGGCGAGACGCGTTAAGGCGGCTCATGGACCCAAACCACAAACCGCCTTAACAGCAAAAATTTTACGGGTTATTCCTCGTCCTCGTCGTCCTCTTCACAGTCATCGTCCTCTTCAAGAAGCTCGTCATAAGCGTCGGCGACCTTTTCCCATTCCTCGTCGTCCTCTATATCAAAAAGAACCTCGTCGCCATTTTCGTCCACGCTGATCTTCATGATGATGGCTTCGTTGGTGTTGGCATATTCCTCATCCCTGGGTAAAAGCACCGCATACCTTCCCTCATCCAACTCGACGATATCCAAAACCTCAAAATCGTGCTCCTTGCCCTCCTCATCCAGCAAAGTCAGGACGGAATTTTCCTTTTCATCGCCCATATCGACACCTCCGTATATATAATATAACGTCATTATATGTGAATGCCCGGGACTTGTCAACTTAATTAATTATTTGTTCTCAGGCCGTCCAGATACCCCTGCAAAATATAGGCGGCGGCCAGCTTATCCACCACTTCCCGGCGCTTCCTGCGTGAAACGTCGCCGGAAAGCAGCACCCTTTCCACCGCCTTGGTGGAAAGCCGCTCATCCTGATATAAAACCTCAAGACCGAAGGCCTCTTCGGCGGCCCGGCCCAGTTCTTCGGCAGCCAGGGCGGAGGGGCCTTTGCTGCCGTTCATGTTGAGCGGCAGGCCGACCAGGATGCGCTCCACCTGATATTCGTTGATTATTTGGCCCAAGGCTAGCAGGTCTTTTCCCAAGCCGGCGCGCCGAACCGTGGTCAACCCCTGCGCCGTCCAGCCTAAGGGGTCGCTCAGGGCCACGCCGATGGTGCGTTCCCCCACATCCAAACCCATGACACGCATCGCAAACCGCTCCCTATGAATAAATCAATGCTATAATACTTTAACCGTTTTTGCCCACTCGATAAATTGAGCTTGAAATTTATCGAAGTTTTTGCGGTCGCAACCGAACTGAACCAACCAAAAAGCGTCGGGGCCTTTGAATGTCACAGCGAAATATTTAAAATCTTTTCCGTTGACTCTTCGCTCATATGTGAAGGTCGTCAGCCCTTCAACTTTTTCAACGTCGCAAGGTTCGCGGTTGCTTTCTATCACAAGCCGCGCATAGTCCTCCGGGGTTAAATCCGCCGCGTCATGCCCATGTTGGTCGAAGAGATGAAACTCTTCTTTCAGCACGGTGACTATAGATGTAGTGGATGAATAATATGCGGTCCAGACCGCTAAGTCTTGTTCGACAAAGCGTGAGGTCAGGGTGATGCTTAAACCTACATCCGCCGTAGTGAAGGTTTTTTCGTCTGACAGGTTAAGACAGCCCGCCAATAAAATTATGGGAAGCATTATGACCAAAGCAAAAACAATCCGCCTAGAGTGTTTTTTGCCCGGCGCCTTTTCCTGTTTTCCGGAGTGTTTCTTATCACTCGCTGCGGCAATTACAATTTCCCGCCCATCCATATTGACCCTCCCCTTCTCCTGGTGTGCCTTTTCTCCCTGATCCATTCTGTTGCCTTTCTCAATAAAAATAACATAAACGAAAAAAAAAGTCAACGGCCTTGATTTCATTAGACAGCATGGACACGAGCACAAAACGCGAACGGATGAGACACAGATGCAGCGCAGCTATGCGGCGCTTACCGCCGGCGGCCGGGGCGGCCTTTTTTGCCAAACCCGGACTATAAATGCCATAAAGAGGAAATACTATGCCCATGTCGAAATAGTAGAAAGAAAAAGAGAGAATGATGGAGGTAAAATTTTGATGGAGAATGTTTTGAAAAAATCCATTGAGGTGGGCGGGCGAACCCTCACCCTGGAAACCGGACGGATGGCCAAACAGGCAGGCGGAGCTGTTTTCGCCTGCTATGGCGATACCATGGTGCTTTCCGCGGCCACTAAAGCCGCCAACCCCAGGGAGGGCATTGATTTCTTCCCCCTGACCGTGGAATATGAAGAAAGGCTTTATGCCGTGGGCAGGATCCCCGGCGGTTTCATCAAGCGCGAAGGGCGGCCCAGCGAAAAGGCCGTGCTTTCTTCGCGCATTATTGACCGGCCCATCCGTCCGCTTTTCCCTAAGGGCTACCGCAACGACGTCCAAGTGGTCAATACGGTGCTTTCGGTGGATCAGAACAATCCGCCCGACATGACGGCCATGATCGGCGCCTCCTGCGCCCTGCACATCTCGCAGATTCCCTTCAACGGCCCGGTGGCGGGCGTGGTGGTGGGGCTGATCGGCGAGGAATTCATCATCAACCCCACGATCGAGCAGGCGGAAAAAAGCGTCCTGCATCTGGCCGTGGCCGGCACCAAAAATGCCGTCATGATGGTGGAAGCCGGGGCCAAGCAGGTGCCGGAGGAAGTGATTTTGGAGGCCATCATGTTCGGCCACGCGCAGGTGAGGCTGATCGTGGAATTTATCGAACAATTCGCCGCCGAAGCGGCGGAGCTGGGCCTTGCCAAAGAGAAAGAGGTTTTCGTCAAGGCCAAGCCGGAGGCCGGGCTGGAAGCGGAACTGCGCGAAGAGGCCGGGCCGGCGCTGCGCGCCGTCATGTACACCTGCTGCACGGAGAAGCTTCCCAAGGAAGAGCGGGAAAGGCTGCTGGAAGAAACGAAAGGCGCTTTCAAGGCCGGCTTTTTGGAGAAATATCCGGAACAAGGGGCGGCCATTGCCGGCATCCTCTATGATCTGGAAAAAGAGACCATGCGCACTTTGATCGCCAAAGATAAGGTGCGCATAGACGGGCGCGGCATAACGGAAGTTCGCCCCATTTCCTGCGAGGTGGGCCTTTTGGCACGTGTGCACGGATCCTCGCTTTTCACGCGCGGACAAACGCAGATCATAAACGCCTGCACCTTGGGGGCCATCAGCGACGAGCAGATTTTGGACGGCCTGGGCGTGGAAGACCACAAGCGTTATATGCACCACTATAATTTTCCGCCTTTCAGCGTGGGCGAAGCGCGCCCCATGCGCGGGCCGGGCCGCCGCGAGATCGGTCACGGCGCTTTGGCAGAGCGCGCCCTTGAGCCGGTCATCCCATGCGAAGAGGCCTTCCCCTACACCATCAGGATGGTTTCCGAAGCCATCGAATCAAACGGTTCCACCTCCATGGGCAGCGTTTGCGCCAGCACCCTCTCTTTGATGGACGCCGGCGTACCCATCCTCGCCCCCGTTTCCGGCTGCGCCATGGGCTTGATCAAGGAAGGCGACGACATCACCGTGCTCACCGACATCCAAGGCATGGAGGACTTCCTGGGCGACATGGATTTCAAGGTCGCGGGCACCGCGGCCGGCGTCACGGCCATCCAGATGGACATCAAGATCCCCGGCATTGACCGCGAGATCCTGCACGCCGCGCTCATGCAGGCCAAAGAGGGCCGTATGTTCATCCTTAGCAAAATGCTTGAAGCCATCGGCCAGCCGCGGGCGGAGCTTTCGCCCTACGCTCCGCGCATTTTGCAGACGCGCATCCATCCCGACAAGATCCGCGAGGTGATCGGTTCAGGCGGCAAAGTGATCAAGAAGATCGTGGAGGAAACGGGCGCGCAGATCGACATTGAGGACGATGGCCGGGTATTCATTGCCAGTGTGGACGCCAAAAAAGGCGAACGCGCGCTGGAAATCATCAACGCCATCGTGGCTGACGCGGAATTGGGCCGCATCTATGAAGGGAAGGTCATCAAGGTGATGGATTTCGGGGCTTTCGTGGAGATCATCCCCGGCGTTTTGGGCATTGACGGCAAGGAGGGCATGGTGCATATTTCCGAGCTGGCCAACCATCGCGTGGCGCAGGTCAAAGACATTTGCAAGGAAGGCGACGCCATTCTGGTCAAGGTGATCAACATTGACCAGGCGACAGGCAAGGTGAAACTTTCCCGCCGCGCCGCCATGAGGGAGCGAAATATACAGGAATAGGGAAATAACAACAAAAAACCGCGCGGCAAGCCGCGCGGTTTTTTGCGCGCTTTTTTGTTAATAATAAGTTGTCCGGCAACATAATTTTAATCATAGCCATTGCCAGGCACGGGAGGAAAAATTTATGCGCAAATTTATGAAAACCCGGCTTCTGCCGCTGCTTATAGCGCTGACTCTGTTTTTTTCCGCCCTCGGCGGGAGGCCGGCCCATGCGGCCGCGCCCACAGTTTCCGCCAAGTCGGCCATTCTGATAGATATGCGCGGCGGGCAAGTCTTGTGGGAGAAAAACGCCTATGAGCCGCTGCCCCCGGCCAGCACCACCAAGATCCTCACCGCCATAACCGCCATAGAAAACG
>WRDJ01000054.1 GCA_009783495.1 Clostridiales bacterium
CCGCCGACACGCCTTTTTGGTCGAGATGGCTCATGGCCTCGTCGAAAATGAGGATGCGCGGGTCGAGCGCCAGCACCGCGCTCAAGGCCGCCAACTGGGCCTGCCCGCCGGAAAGGGTTTTGGGGTTGCGCAGGCGGTGTGCCGTCATATTCGTTGCGGCCAGCGAACGGCGCAAGGAAGCCTCCATCTCCGGGCGGGAGCGGCAAAGGTTTTCCGGGCCGAAAACCACATCGTCCTCCAAGGTGGCGGAAAAAAGCTGAGTATCTGGGTCTTGAAAGACGAGGCCCAGTTTCTGCGCGATTTCCGCCAGCTTCAAGGCGGAAATATCCTTGCCTTCCAAAAAGACCTTGCCCCGCATATTGCCCTGATATATATGGGGGATGACGCCGGAGAGGCAATAGCCGAGGGTGGATTTCCCGCAGCCGGAAGGCCCCATCAGGCCCACGATCTCCCCCGCGCGCAGGCAAAAATCAACGTCTTTGAAAAGCCAAAACTCATCTTGATAGGCAAAAGAAAGCTTTTCCGCCGCGAGCAGGGCCGTCATTTGATTTCCACCTCGCAAAGATATTTGCACCACCGTTGGCTGTAATTGTCGTTGAGGATGACCAGAAGGAAAGGGCCGAAGCCTTTCTTCCCTTTGGGTTCGAGATATTCTCCGCCCGAGGCATAGGCGATATAGACATTATCGCCGTCAAACTCGCTCAGATAAAGGCCGGTCAGATAGGCGTCGGCGCCTTTGAAGAGGACGCAGGTTTTTCCCGCCGTTTCTATGTCAAGCGCCTGCAGCACGTCGGCCAGCAAGACCCCGGTATATTCCACTTCCTTGGGCTTTTGCCCGCTGCTGCGTATCACCGCCTTGAAGTCATGGCTTTCCAGCGCCAGCAAAAAGTCCAGGCCGACGACGACGGCTTCCTGGCCCTCCGCCTTGAAGGCGATGGCTTGCGCGTCATAATTCATGCCGCCGTTTACAAACCACAGGCCGGTGATGGCCGCCAAAAGGATGGTCAATGAAAGGCCTGCCGCCAACCAAGCCCTGCGCGCCGCCCCTCTCCCGTCAAGAGCCTTCAGGTGCGGAAAGACATTGAGCTTGCCAACATGCCTGACGATTTGCCAGGTGACGAGGCCGCCCACGCCCCCGGAAAAAGCGGCCAGAGCCAGCGCGAAGAGCAAAAAGGTCAAGGGCAGGCGTAAGATAATAAGGCCGGTCAAAAACGTGCCGCTGATATTGGCCGCCATGCCGCCAAAAAAACAGGGCAGAAAGGCCGCCCCGCGGCTGGCGAGCAGAAACCACAGCAAGTCCACCGCCAAGCCGGGCACGGTATAGGTGATCAGACTGGCCGCCCCGTGGCTGCCGGGGATGGCGGTCACAAAAACCATCAGGCTTTGCACGAGCGCGACCATAGTCGCGGCGCCCCTTTTGCCCACTAAAGCCCCGCCCAGCACGATGAAGAGCATATAAATGCCGCCGGCCAAAGCGCCGCCCGGTATCGGCCCGGTGAGAAGCGAAAAAACGGCCGCGACCAGCGGTTTCACCGCGATGCCGGCCGCCGCCAGAAAAGCCAGCAGAATCAATTCAAAAAGGGTGAATCGCTGGAAAAAACCTGTTTTCATCTGCTAAGTCCCTTCGTCATAATGCCTTTGCAGGAGTGATTCCACAAAGGCGGAACCACTCCTGCAAAAAAGAGGGAAAAATGTCTGAAGCTGCCTGTTTTTGCTTAATATGCATAGTCAAGGAAGCGCATCAGCATCACGGCGGCTTCCGCGCGCGTGGCGTCCACGCCGGGGTTAAGCTGGTTCTTCTCGTTGCCGATGAGAATGCCGTTTTTCACCGCCCAGATCAGCTGGTCTTTGGCCCAGTGGCTCAGAACGGCGGCGGCATCCGCAAATTTGCCGATGTCCGATTCACTGCCCGCGTCCGTCAGAAGGCCGTTGTTGGCTGCCAGACGGTTGAGGACGGTGACGATTTCGCCCCTGGTTATATTATCGTCAGGGCGCAAGCCGGTGGGATCATAGACGATCAAACCCCTATCCAGCGCCGTCGCCATATCCGCCGCATACCAGGCATTTTTCTCGACACCCGGCAAATCCCTCGCGGGGCTGAGCTGATAGCCCATGATGCGGTTGACGAGGGCGAAAAACTCCGCCCGTGTTATGCTCGCGCCGGGATCGAACTGCGCGGCGTTTCTCCCGTTGATGAAGCCGCGCTCCGTCAGGGTCATTATTTCGATTTCGGCCCAGTGGCCGCCGACATCCTTGAATTCCGGCCGTGCAACCTGCTTAATGGCCACGCCCCCGTCCCCGCCGGCAAAAAGGTCGCCCTTGCCGTTGAAAGCGATTTTCCAGATGCTGTCGTTGACGCCGCCCACCGGCCACGAGCCGTTGGCCCCGGAATAGCAGGTTGTGATGGAATTGATGTCCGGGCCGGTGTAGAGGCCCAGATTGTAAACGCTGAACCAGAAAGAACCGTCCGGCCCGATGCCCATGACGCGGATGCCCGCCGCGCCGCCCTCGGGGATTAGTTCAAGCCCGGTATAGCGGGTGATCGTGCCGTCAGGTGCGATGTGATGCACGCGCCCGCCCACGCTGCCGGTGCCGGAGCCGGAATTGAACCAGACCCCGCCTTCTTTGTCAAGGGCGATGGAGCGCACCCAGCAATCCGCCCAGGCGATATCCGAACCGTCCGCCTGCGCCACCAGAAGCCCTTCCTTGTGGATTTTGCCCGCGGCGTCAATATAGACCACGCCGCCGGTGCGGTAAAGATCGTTGCCTTCCCCGTCCGTAGTGGTTTCGGGAACGAAGCCCAGCCAGGCCCCGCCCTTATTGTCGCAGACGATATTATCCGCCCAGTCGAGAGGCAGGCCGTTTGCTTTGTTCCAAACGGTGTAGGTCTTGGTGGCGGGGTTATATTTGGTGACGCCGTAATGGCCGCCGAACCAGACATCGCCGTTATTGTCAATGCACAGGGCATTGGTATAGTTGTCGGATAAATTGGCGTTGCTTGTGTCGAAGAAGGTGATGGCGCCGTTTTTCAGATAGGCCACGCCGCTCCAGGTTTCCGGCCTGGTGGATTCACCGCCCTGGGTGATCCAGACCCCGCCTGAGCCGTCAACGGCGATGCTGTGCACGAAGTTGGTCTTAAGGGCCGGGGTTGTGCTTGTGGTATAGCGCGTGATCGTCCCGTCGGCCGCGATATAGGCCGCGCCCGCGCCGTTGGTGGCGACCCAGAGCCCGCCCTTATTGTCCGGCACGATGTCGCGCACGCGGGCCATGGGCAGGTTGCCAGGCAGGCTGTCGGCGGGATAAAAGATGAATTCATAAGGCAGGGCCACGACATTCACTTCTATGGCGACGATGTCGGTGATGCGGTTGCGCCAGGTCGTGGGTTCATCCGTGGTGCCGGCCTGCAGGTTGCGGTAAACACGGATGGTGGTATCCGCCCTGGCGTCGTCAATGGGCGCGCCGTTCACCTCAAAGGCGATCATATAGTCATAGGCGCTGATCTCGCTTAAGGGTATGTTGAGATAAGCCCCTCCGTCGTCGTAACCGTCGGCGGTGATCAGGGAAACGGTGTAATTGCTGCCTGTTATGCCGTTTTGCCGCAGCAGGTCAAGCAAAGGCACTCCGCGCACCGCATCGGTGTTGACCTGGCCGCCGCTGAAATATTTATAGTTTTTGAGGGCGGCGGCCGGGTTGGCCTTGAGCTGGGCCACGGCGAGACTGATCTCTTTATCGAAGGCGTTGCCCTTCAAGGTGAGATCGCCCGTCGGTTCGACCACCGTCCCGCCGCTCACCACGATTTCGATGGTGCGGATGTCTTTCAGGCAGGAACCCTGGTTGCCGTGGGTGATCAGCCGGAGCGGGCCGCCGTCGTTGCCGCTGGCATAGCCTTCGCTGCTGCTGGAGGGGACGAGGGGGCTGCCGTCCGTGGCATAGGAAAGGATGACGAGCTTTCGCAACGTGCCGTCAAGGATGCCGTTTTGCAGGGCGTCCAAGCCGAAGGTGGCGATCAGGTCGCGGGTGAAGCCGTCGCCGGCGATGGCGTTGACCAAGGTAGGGCTGCCGATTCCGCTGATATGCCCCGCCTCGCGCTGGATGAGCTTCCACAGGTCAATGCCTTCTTCGATGTGAGTGCCCACATAGGTATATTCGTCGCGCACGACCAGGTCGCTCATGGCTTCAAGCTCGCGCAGGGTATAGACCTTCTGCCAAAGCAGGTTGCGGGCGGGATCAACAACCCTAAACGTATAAAGCTCATCCAGATATTGTTCGTAAACGGGGGCGGCGCTGTGGTTCCAGGCGGCCTGCTCGCTGGCCGTGACCGTGATCTTCACCACGTCTTTCAAGAGCTTGCCGGAGTTGGCGTCATTGGCGTCGGCTTGCCCGACCACCAGACGCAGCGGCCCGCCGTCGTTCTTATATTCGGCAATGTAACCGGCGTCCGTATTGGCCCGCACCAGCGGCCGGCCGTCCTCCTTATTGGCGTTGCCGGCGGAGGCCGAGCCGTAGGCCAGAATCATGCGCAAATCTTTGGCGCCCGTCGCCCCGTTCAGGTAATCCGTTTTCATGAGCGCGGAAAGCGGGAAGGTCATGGTCATGCCGTCGGAGGTTTCGATGATCACTTCATAGGCATTGCTCCTTAAGCCGATTTCCGTGGAGCGCAGCAGGGCATAAAGGTCAATACCACGGTATCTGGTCTGTGATTCAACACCGGCGGCGTTGCGGATATTATAGTCGCCGGTGAAGGCGAGGGTTTGCAGGCCTTCCAGTTCGGCCAAGGTGAAGGTTTTGGGGGCGTCCAGGCGCGTGCCTTCGCCGCCGATGGTGATGACGGTGTTGGCCAAAGCGTTATAGGGGGCTTCCATGTGCGCATAGGCATCCGGCTGCAGGTTGATCACGATCTCCACCACGTCGCTGATGGCGGCCACGGTTTTGCCGTCCACTTCCGGCAGGATCAGGGCCAGCGGCCCGCCGTTGTTCTTGACGTCGGTCTCCGCGCCCTGAGTGTCTTTGAAGGTGGATTCATAGCCGGGGGAACTGCTGTTCTGAACCATGGGCGCGCCGTTTTTGGCGAAGGCCAGCATGGCGGGGAGCCCGCTCTTTTTCGATATTGAATTGCCGCCCAAAGCATAAAGCTCATCCAAGGTCAGGGTCACTTTGTCGCCGTTTGCGAGGATGAAATCCACCGTGCCCTTGCTGCCGGGGATCTGCACCACGCTCTCCAGGAAATATCTGAAGTTCACGCCCTCATAAATGTCGCTATAGGTGTTGCCGCCCCTGGTCAAGGCATAAAAATCCTTGACGCGGGCCAGCTGCCTTTCCTGATTGCTGACCCCCGCGCCATAGATCAGGTTTTCTATCTGCGCGATCGTATAGTTCTGGCTTTTGATGGGGCTGCCGTCCATGCCCAGCACGCTCACCTTGAGGACATTATTGGCCAGAGCCTGATAGGCCGCGCCGGGATTGCCGCTGTGGGTGCTGTAATTTACGTCAGCGCCCACGATGATCTTATCCAGCAGCTTGGCCTGTTTGGAGCCGTTGGCGTGGTCATAATCCACTTTTCCGGAGATAATGCGCATGGGGCCGCCGTCATTGCCCAGGCCACTTTTGAAGCCGTCCAGGGTGTTCTTGATGACATATGGATAGCCGTTCACGCCGTAGGCCAGCAGCACGGGATAGCCCACGTTGCGCAGATCGGTCAGCGGGTTTGAAACATATTTGCCGTCGCCCAGGTCGTCGGGGTTCTTTTCATAATAACCGAAGAGGCCGGGGTTCTTCAGCTGCGCCAAGGTGAAGGTGTCGAAATCCACATAGCCGTCGGTGGCCCGGAAAGTCACCGGCGCGTTCATATCG
>WRDJ01000055.1 GCA_009783495.1 Clostridiales bacterium
CGACTGGCTGCTGCCGCTCAACTATGTTGATTTTCTGCGGGACTACGGACGCCATTTTTCCGTCAACCGTATGCTCACCGCCGAATGTTTTAAATCGCGCCTGGAAAAGGGGCTAACCTTTTTGGAATTCAACTATATGCTCATGCAGTCCTATGACTTTCTTGAGCTTTTCCGCCGTCACGGCTGCCTTTTGCAGCTGGGCGGCAACGACCAGTGGTCAAATATCCTGGCCGGGGCTGACCTGATCCGCCGCGTGGAGGGGCAAGCGGCCTGCGCTCTCACTTTCCGCTTACTCACCACCTCTTCCGGTAAGAAAATGGGCAAGACGGAAAGCGGCGCCGTCTGGCTGGACGGCGCCAAAACCTCGCCATATGACTTCTTTCAATATTGGCGCAACGTGGAGGACGGCGATGTGAAAACCTGTCTCTCTTTGCTCACTTTCCTGCCCATGGAAGAGGTGGAACGCCTTTCCGCCTTGCCCGGCGAGCAGATCAACCGCGCCAAGGAGGCCCTGGCCTTTGAGGCTACCAAGCTGGTACACGGCAGGGAAGCCGCGCAAAAGGCCAAAGAAGCGGCAGGCGCGCTTTTCGCGGGCGGCGGGGAAAGCCAAAATATCCCTTCCACCGCCATCGAAAAGGCCGCCATCGAGGAAGGGCGGGATATCCTCTTCCTGCTTTCCGCCTGCTCCCTCATTTCATCTAACAGCGAAGGCCGCCGCCTCATTTCCGAGGGTGGGATCTATCTCAACGAGCAAAGGGTGAGCGATTTCGCCCGCAAGCTCACGCTTGAGGATTTTCCCGGCGGCAAGGCCCTGCTACGCAAGGGCAAAAAAGTTTATCATCAGGCCGTTTTGCAATAAGCGGCTATGCTCATAGTGTGAAAAAGCCCTCTTGCTGAAAGAGGGCTTTTTATATAAACATACTTATTCATTACCATATGAGGAGCTAAAAGCAACGGGCAAAGCAAATCGCATCAGCCATTTTGCCGGACAGAGGAGGCGTCGCCTTTTTTGGCCCAGAAAAAGAAGAGCAGTACCGAAGCAATCATCGGCAAGGCCATCACAAGGAACATGCGCGGATAATCCCCAAGAAAATGCAGCAGAAGGCCGGCCAGAGCCGCGCCCCCGCCGATGCCCAGGTCAAACGAGCAAAGAAAGGTGCTGTTGGCCGCTCCGCGCCTCTCCGGCGGGGCGGAGCGCACCGACATCGCCTGCGCCACCGGCGACATCAGGCCCATGCCCACGCCCAGGCAAACGGCGGAAATATAACAGGGCAACAGGCCCTCGGCAAAAAAGAGCAGCAGGGGCGCGGCGGTCATGCCGGCCAGGCCGATGACCATGGGCAGGACGTCTCCCTTGGCGTCGCAGATGCGCCCAGCGAAAATGCGCAGCGTGCCGATGACCACGGCGGTAATGGTGAAATAGACGGCCCCGTTGGCGGCGCCCATTTCCGTGGTATAGATGGCGGCGAATGTGGTTATACAGCCGTACGGCATCATGCCGAAAAGCATGACCACGGCCGGTGGCAGGGCCGGGGCGTGGAAAATGCCGTGCGGCGTCTTTTTTGCGCCCTCTTTGGGCAATTTATAAAAGCGGATGTTTAAGACCAAAATCAGGGCCGTGAGGGCAAAAAAGAGAGTGAACGCGAAGAGCATGTCAAAGCCGTGATTCAAGGCGATATAAAGGCCGAGCGGCGGGGCTATGGCCATTGAGATATTGGCGGTGAGGCCGAAAATGGCCATGCCCTCCGCGAAACGCTTGCGTGGCACGAAATCGCTGGCGGCGGTGCTGGCCGAGGTATTGGAGCAGCCCCAGCTCAGGCCATGCAGCGCCCGCAGCAGGAAAAGCGCCGTGATGCTTCCGAACAGGTTATACCCCAGCGCGGCTATGCACAAAATGACGACCCCGGCCACAAAAATGCCCTTGCGCCCCTTGGTGTCGAGAAGCCAGCCGGTGAGCGGCCTCATAAAAAGGGCGCAGAGGGAGGCTATGCCCACCATCAGGCCGGCCGTGGAACTCTTGCCGCCGATTTCCGGCAGATAATATGGCAGGATGGGCGTGAAAATGTGGAAGCTGACGAAGAGCAGCAAGCTGACGCCGATCACAAGGATATAATCCCTGCTCCAAAGTTTCTCTGGTGATTGTAGGGGTAAAGATGGTTTTTTTTCGGCAGCAAGCATGGCGCACCCCGGCAAGTTAATAATATTGATTGGCCTGTTCGCAAGAACGGCTTAAAAGCAATGTGTTTATTATATACCCGGCCGAGCGGCGCAGGCAAGCATTATTTGCGCTCTGTGAAAGCTCTCAAAACTTTTAATATTTTCTTTTTCGGATAACAGGAAAATTATTTTTGACGCCGAAAATAGTCATAATTTGAAAAGTGACCGCCGGGCGGAACCGGACGGTCAAAAAACACAATTTGGGAGGCAGATATGGCGCAACGGGAAAATTCATCAAGGGTACAACCAGGACGTAGTCAAAAACAAATTCCCTATTTGCCTCTTATCGCGGTGGGGCTGCTGATTTTTCTTGTTATCAGCTTTTTGGGCTCGCTGGTGTGGGGCCTGGTGGTTTATCATTTTGCCCCGGAGACGAGCATAGAAGAAGCCCGGTTCGTCCCGCTGATGATACACTTCATCGCCCTCTTCGCAGCCTGCTTGGCGATCTCCATCGCTTCCCGCGGCGCGTCCCCTTTGCCGGGGCTGATCGTAGTGGTTCTTATCAGCCTTTATTCGCTTTTTCAAGGGGGCCTCGGCGACATTCGCTGGTGGTTGTTTTTCTTGAAAACCGGCCTCGGCCTTTTGCTCGCCATGGGCGCTTTCATGCTCACGGTCCTACGGGAGGGCAATGGTAAAAGCGACTATCAGCGCCCCCATTCGCTGCGCTTTTAACAAATGGGCGGTAATTACAGAAAAGCCCGCCGTTCGGCGGGCTTTTTCGCGCGTTCTTTTATTCCGGCGCGGCGGGCAAGGCGGGACTGGCCTTGAGCCGCAGGCGGTTCCCGAACCAGAAGCCGAGGGACATTAGTATTGACGGCAGAAATACCACCAGCAGACATGAACAAAACAACATTAAGATGCCCACCTCCATCACCGGGATGGTCGTTAACATCAACATGAAAAGGACAGGAAAATAAGCGGGGCAGCTTGCTATGCTTAAATAAGCAAAAAAATCAGGACTGCCCGAACCGAATATATGCGAACCAAACAATAAGCCCGACAAAATTATTGCACCGTGAATTAGACTCACCGACCAGATGATCCTAACAGGCTTGATTTTTTCACACTTCTCATCATCTATCAGATACCTGAAAACGATGTGGTTCACCCGATATCCGATGACAACATATAGAAAACTTATAATTACCATCAGAACTATAAATATTGACCCTTTTGAATAAGGAAGGCCGTTAAAAAGGAGCCCCCCCCCGACAGCGCGCAAAGTGCCAAATGCCCACCATACACCGTGAGAAGCAGCTTTTTCATCGCGAAACGCCCCCTATGTACTTATTTTGCTATATTATACCACACGTAAGCGAAAATTTAAACATTAGCTGCTGTTATATCATACTCTTTAAATCAAAAGCGATCTCCTCCGGCCCCACCGTGGAAAGGGCGAACCTGTCCTTCTGGAAAAGGGCGGCGGCCACGCGCCGGATATCCTCCGGCCCCACCGCCATCACCTTGTCCACCATTTCCTGCACCGAAAGCACGCGCCCGCGCGCCAACTCGGATTTGCCGGTTTTGATCATCACGCTGCTGGTGCTTTCAAAACCGAGCAGGATATTGCCCTTCACCTGCTGTTTGGTTCTCTCCAGTTCCGCTTCCGGCAGGCCGCCCTCGCGGATGCCGCTGATTTCGTTCATGATGACCTTCACCACCTCCGGCATTTTTTGCGCCGCCGCCGAGCTGTAGGCGGCCCAGTAACCGCCTTTGGAATAGCCGGAATTATAGGAATAGATGGAGTAGGTGAGGCCGCGTTTTTCCCGCGCCTCCTGGAAAAGCCGGGAGCTGGCCCCGCCGCCCAGGGCCGCGTTCAGCACCTGCGCCGCGTAATAGTCGTCGTCATCCTCGCGCAGGCCGGGCACGCCAAGGCAGAGGTGCATCTGTTCGATGTCCTTATAAAGGAAGCTGTTGGCGGAGGCCGCCTGCGGCTTTTCATAGGCTGCCTTGTCGCCCAAGCCCCCGAAAGCGGAAAAGTAGCGCGCCGCCTGCTCGACGGCCTGCTCCCGCTCGATCTTACCCGCCACGGAAACCACGGTGAAGCGCGGCAGATAAGCCTTGCGGTAATATTCCGCCAGCTGCTTGATGGTGAGGGAATTGACGGATTCCCGCGTGCCGATGATGGGCAGACCGTATACGTGGTCCGGCCAGAGCGTAGCGGCGAAAAGGTCGTGCACCAGGTCGTCCGGCGTGTCGTCATACATATTTATTTCTTCCAGGATGACTTGCTTTTCCTTCTCGAATTCCTCTTCGTCGAGCAGGGAATTGAGAAAAATGTCGGCCAAAAGATCCAATGCCAGGCCGAAATGCTCTCCCAGGCACTTAGCGTAATAACAGGTATGTTCTTTGGAGGTGAAGGCGTTCATTTGCCCGCCCACGGATTCCATGGCCTCGGCGATCTCCTTGGCGCTGCGTTTGGGCGTCCCTTTGAAAAGCATATGCTCCAGCACATGGGAAACGCCGCCCGGTGCGGCCGCCTCGTGGCAAGAGCCGATGCCCACCCAAATGCCGGCGGCCACCGAATATAGATGCGGCATGGGCTCCACCACCACCCGCAAGCCGTTTGCTAAGACATGTTTATAGGCCATTATTTCCCTCCACTTTAAGAATCTGTGTTCACGTTCGTGAACACAGATTCAATTCTTTATATCTCACAAATTCTCCGGTTGCGAACAAATTCCTCTATTTTACGCGCACCTGAGGAAGGCTTTTATCCAGCCGAAAAGGCCTCCCCGCTCTTTGGCGACATCCTGAGCCGCCAACAAATCTACATATCCCCAAACCGTTCCCTCATCGTCCTCGAAGGTGATCCGGCCCACAGCCCGGCCTTTTTGCACCGGCGCTCCGATTTCTTCCGGCAAATGCCAGACCATACGCATTTTCTCTTTTTTCGCCGCTGGATAAAGGCAATAGCCATCGTTGGCGGCGATGACGGCGGCGTATTCCGCCTGCCCGCCCGTCACCGGCAGAAGGGCCAGCGTTTCCCCCTGCGCTATTATGTCTAAGGGGCGGTAATTTTCTATGCCGTAATTCAAAAGCTCCAGGCTGTCGCCATAACGGTCGCCGCTGTTTAAGACCACGGCGACAAAGGTCATGCCGTTGCCGCTCTTGGCGGATACCAGGCAGGGCCCGGCGGCGTCGGTGGTGCCGGTTTTGATCCCCAGCACCTGCGGGTCGAGCCAGAGCAGCTTATTGGTGTTTTGCAGGCTGCGCGTGGAAACGCCCTGCCCGATTGTGGCATAGCGCGTGCGCACGATGGAGGCAAAAACGCTGTTCTGCATGGCATAGCGCGAGATGAGGGCCAGATCATAGGCGCTCATCAAATGTTTCTCATGCGGCAGCCCGTTGGTATTATAAATCGAAGCGCCGTAAGCGCCCAGCGCCTGGGCCTTCAAATTGAGCATATATACAAAAAAGCTTTCGCTGCCCGCCACCCCTTCCGCGATGGCGTGGCAGGCGTCATTACCGGAAGGCAAGAGCGCGCCCGAGAGCAGCTCGGAAAGGCGCAGCTTTTCCCCGGCGCGCAGGTTGATGCTGGATTCGCCGACCGCCGCCGCCGCGGGAGAGATCAG